>JAITVM010000265.1 GCA_031285815.1 Clostridiales bacterium
AGCAATTACTTCATTGGTTAACACCGGGCTAAAGGATTTTAAGATCACCCTTGGGCATGTGGATTTTATTAACGGCATATTAGAAGAGAATGCTTTTGATGCCGAAACCTTAACCCAGATACAAGCACTGATTATTAAAAAGGATTTTATTTCAATCAAAAATTTTACAAATAATAAATTGCTGTGCAACCTCCAATTTTGTGTGGGGGATATATCAGTGATAGACGATACTATCGCTAATATTACAAACAGTAAATCAAAAAAATCGCTTATGCTGCTTAGGGGCATCTATGACAAACTAAAAAGCTTGGGCTATGGGGGCTATATTTCTTATGACCTTAGCATGATAGGCAATTTTGAGTACTATACCGGGATTATTTTTAGCGCATATGCATATGGGATAGGTTTTTCAATTATCGACGGCGGGCGCTATGATAACCTGTTAAGCTATTTTGGGCTTGATTTGCCTGCCGTTGGGTTTGCGGTAAAAATAAATGATTTGTCAGATGCCCTTAAATACCAAAATGTTAGTTTTGAAACAGCCTCTGCCGTTACACTTGCCGCTTATGATGATGAAGCCTGGCTTGATGCTATAAAAGTAGCAGATGAATTAAGGGCGCAAGGCTTAGTAATCGAAAATTCGCTTATAGGCCCGGGGCTTAAAGAGAATCTTGCTTATGCCACCAGCAAAAATATAGAAGGGGTTTTATATTTTGAACAGGGCGGCACCGTTAAAATTATTGATTTAATTGAAAATTCAGAAAAGTCCGCAAATATAGCTGATTTGCTAAACGGGGGGGGCCCTATTTGAGATATTTGACTTTTGCGCTGGCGAAGGGCAGGTTAGCCGGCGATACTATGGGGCGCTTTGCCCAGGTCGGCATAACATGCGACGAAATGAACGAAAAAAGCAGGAAGCTAATTTTTGTTAACGAAAACCTTAAGATGAAATTTTTTTTATCAAAGGCGTCTGATGTCCCCACTTATGTTGAATATGGTGCGGCTGACATTGGTGTTGTTGGCAAAGATGTTATATTGGAAGAAAAAAAGAATTTATACGAAGTGCTGGATTTAGGTTTTGGGAAATGCCGAATGGTTGTTGCCGGCAGCCCGGCTATAAAAGAAAAGCTTTCCGGGGGCAATAATTTGAGGGTTGCAACTAAATACCCGAATATAGCAAAGAATTATTTTAACCATATAAAAAAACAAAATGTGGAGATTATTAAATTAAATGGGTCTGTGGAGCTGGGCCCGATTGTCTCACTATCAGATGTAATAGTTGATATTGTTGAAACGGGCAGCACCTTAAAGGAGAATAACCTTATAGTACTGGAAGAAATCTGTAGCCTCTCCGCCAGGCTTATAGTGAATAAGGTCAGCATGAATATGGAAAATAAACGTATCACTGAAATAATGAAAGCATTAAAAGGGTTAGAGGGTTGATAGATATGATAGGGGTTTATAAATATGGTTCGGATACTGGGAGGGCAATAACAGAAAAGCTTCTTTCTAGGAATAAGCTTGATTACAAAGAAGCCCAAACAGCCGTTGAAGAAATAATTAATAATGTTAAAATTAGTGGCGACGCCGCGCTTTACGAATACACAAAAAAATTTGACAAGGTAAGCGTGGATAATTTTAAAGTAAGCAGTGCTGAGATAGGGGAAGCCTATAAGCTGGTAGACGGGCAATTAAAAAATATAATAACCGAAGCAGCCACGCGTATAAAGTCATTTCATGAAAAACAAAAACAGCGCTCTTTTTTTGAACCTGAAACAAATGGCGAATTGCTCGGCCAGGTGATAAGGCCAATAGAAAAAGCCGGGGTGTATGTGCCGGGGGGCACTGCTTTTTACCCTTCTTCGGTTATTATGAATGTCATGCCTGCAAAAGTAGCGGGGGTAGAGAAGATAGTTATGGTTACGCCGCCCGGGGGAAATGGGAAGGTTAACCCATTGACAATAGTTGCCGCAATAGAATCAGGTGTAACAGAAATTTATAAGGTTGGCGGGGCACAAGCCATAGCGGCTTTAGCCTATGGGACTGAATCAATACCTAAGGTTGATAAAATAGTTGGCCCAGGCAATATTTTTGTTGCACTGGCTAAAAAAATGGTTTATGGTGTTGTTGGTATAGATTCTATAGCCGGGCCCAGCGAAATTTTAATTATTGCCGATAGCTCTGCAAAGCCTGAATATGTGGCGGCGGATTTATTATCGCAGGCGGAGCATGACGCTTTAGCTTCCGCAATTTTAATTACGGATAGCGCCCGTTTGGCTAAAGAGGTCCAGGAAGAAGTAGAAAAACAAGCTAGCCGGCTTTCTAGGAAAGGGATTATCGAAGAAAGTTTGAAAAATTATGGGGCTGTTATAATTGTAGAATCAATTGAGGAGGCAATTAAGTTTTCTAACCAAATTGCGCCGGAGCATCTTGAAATATGTATTAAGGACCCATTTTCAACCCTTTCTAAAATAAAAAACGCGGGGGCCATTTTTTTGGGGGATTATACGCCTGAGCCAATTGGTGATTATTTAGCGGGCCCCAACCATGTCTTGCCTACAAATGGCACAGCGAGGTTTTTTTCTGCACTCTCTGTTGAC
>JAITVM010000315.1 GCA_031285815.1 Clostridiales bacterium
TGTTAATTTATATTAGAAGTTTTAACTATATATCCCTCGTTTTTCGAAAGTTGTATGAAGGAGTTTATGGGCTTTTTCGCCATAAGGCTCGCCTAAAAATTCTTTATACAATTGTTGGATTTCGGCATTCTCATGAGAATACCTAATTTCTTTGTTGCGGTCCTCTTCGTAGATGGCCATGGTACGTTTTTCCACAGCTTCGCTGTCTTCATGGTTATATGGCTGGCCACCGCCATTTACGCAGCCATTAGGGCAGGCCATAATTTCTATTGCGTGGTATGTTGCTTTTTTATCCCTTATTGCTTCTAAAAGCTTGCGGCTGTTTCCGAGCCCAGAGGCTATAGCGATTTTTAGGTCTTGGCCGTTAACTGTGTAAGTAGCTTCGCGGATACCATCAAAACCACGTAAAGCCTCAAATTCAACTTGAGGCGGCTTTTCGCCAGTTAACCAGCAATAAGCAGTCCTCATGGCCGCTTCGATTACGCCGCCGGTTGTGCCAAAGATAACGCCGGCGCCAGTAGATTCACCCATAACATTATCAAAATCCTCATCTGGAAGGTATGAGAAGTAAAGGCCGGCTTCACGGATCATATTTGCCAATTCGCGTGTAGAAATTACATAGTCTACAGATTTATATTCTTCTGTTTTAAGCTCAGGGCGGTTAGCTTCATATTTTTTAGCAACACAAGGCATAACAGAAACTACTACTATTTTAGATGGGTCTACCCCAAGTTTTTCCGCAAGGTATGTTTTAGCTATAGCACCAAACATTTCATGCGGTGATTTACATGAAGATGGGATCTCTAAAAGCTCAGGGAACTGATGCTCAATAAATTTAACCCAAGCAGGGCAGCAAGAAGTTAAAATCGGCAATGGGCCGCCTTCTTTTACCCTATGGATAAGCTCAGAGGCTTCTTCCATAATAGTAAGGTCTGCCGCAAAATCTGTATCGTATACTTTATCAAAACCAAGGCGGCGTAAAGCGGCTACCATTTTGCCTGTAACAATTGAGCCGGCAGGCATGCCGAATTCCTCGCCTAAAGCAACCCTAACAGCAGGGGCGGTTTGTACGATTACGAATTTGTCCGGGTTATTAATTTCATCCCAAACAGGGTTTTGATGTTTAACCTGTGTTAATGCGCCAGTCGGGCAAACAGAGATACATTGGCCGCAAAATGTACAGCAGGTGTCGGTCATTGGCAAGTTGAAAGCTGTGGACATAGTAGTATCAAAACCGCGGTTAACCGCTGAATAAACGCCAACTGTTTGGATATTGTTGCACATGTTTTCGCAACGGCGGCATAATATACATTTATTTGGGTCCCTAGTGATTGAAAAAGATGAAACATCTTTTTCATGCTTGGACATTTTGCCGTCATATTTATTATCAGTAATTTTTAATTCATCGGCTAAAGACTGGAGCTCACAATGCAAGTTTTTATCACAGGAAAGGCAATCTTTTGGGTGGTTAGAAAGGAGCAGCTCTAAGACTTTCCTCCTTGCTAAGATTGCGCGTTTTGTGTGTGTAGAAATTTTCATGCCGTTTGTAACAACAGTGTCACAAGCTGGCGCAAGGTTCCTCCTGCCTTCTACATCAACCATGCAGATACGGCATGTGGCAACTTGGTTAACCATTTTAGCAACATGGAGGTTTAGGTGGCAGAGCGTAGGGATATAAGCGCCGGCTTCTTTTGCGCAGTCTAATATAGTTGAGCCTTCTTCAACTTCTATCTCAGTATTATTAATAGTAATTTTAATTTTTCCCATTTTCTTATTCCTCCTCTATTGTTTTATGATCGCTTTGACAGGGCATTTTGATTCACACACGCCGCATTTGATGCACTTAGACTGGTCTATGTGGTGTGGTTTCTTAACGGCCCCAGAAATACAAGAAACTGGGCAATTTCTTGCGCAAAGCGTACAGCCAATGCATTTTTCGTCAATAACAACATACTCGAGAAGGTCTGTACAGGCTTTGGCAGGGCATTTCTTATCTTGAATATGTGCCAAGTATTCATCATAAAAATAATCTATTGTAGACAATACAGGGTTAGGCGCTGTTTGGCCAAGGCTACAAAGTGATGCGTCCCGTATAACTTCGCCAAGCTCTTTAAGGGCATCTAAATCTTCCATTTTGCCTTGGCCTTTAGTTATCCTTTCAAGGATTTCATAAATCCTTGTAGTGCCAATCCGGCATGGTGTACATTTACCGCAAGATTCTTCCAAGGTAAACTCCAGATAGAATTTAGCGATATTAACCATACAGTCATCTTCGTCCATAACAATCATACCACCGGAGCCCATCATTGAGCCTGCGGCATTTAATGTTTCATAGTCGATTTTTAAATCCATAAGCTCTGCAGGTATGCAGCCGCCGGAAGGGCCGCCGGTTTGGATGGCTTTGAATTTTTTGCCGCCCCTGATACCGCCGCCGATTTTGTAAATAATATCACGGATAGAAGTACCCATAGGTACTTCAACTAACCCTACATTATTAATTTTACCGGCAAGCGCAAAAACTTTTGTGCCTTTGCTTGTTTCTGTGCCGATAGAATTAAACCACTCTGGGCCGTTTAAAATTATTTGCGTTATATTAGCATATGTTTCTACGTTGTTTATGTTTGTAGGTTTTTGGTAAAGGCCTTTAACAGCTGGGAATGGGGGGCGTACCCTAGGTTCGCCACGTCCGCCTTCAACAGAGTTTAAAAGCGCTGTTTCTTCGCCGCAAACAAATGCGCCTGCGCCAAGGCTTAAAGTGATTTTGAAATTAAAACCGGTGCCTAAAATACTGTCGCCGAGAAGGCCAAGCTCTTCTGCCTGAGCTATGGCGACTTGGAGCCTCTTAACGGCAAGCGGGTATTCGGCGCGGATATAGATAACGCCTTCGTCGGCGCCTATTGCATAACCGCAAATAGCCATGGCTTCCAATACGGCATGTGGGTCGCCTTCTAGTATTGACCTGTCCATAAATGCGCCGGGGTCGCCCTCGTCAGCATTACATATAACATATTTTTTATCACTGGCAGATTTTTGTGCGAATTCCCATTTCAACCCGGTTGGGAAACCGGCGCCGCCGCGGCCGCGCAAACCAGAATCTTTAATTATTTTAATAATTTCCTCAGGGGTTTTAGAGGTTATACATTCGCCAAGCGCTTCATAGCCCCTAACAGAAATATAGTCGTCTATATTTTCTGGGTCAATTAAACCGCAATTCTTGAGCGCAATACGTACTTGCGATTGATAGAATGCAATGTCTTTATGCTCTTCCTGCGGCGATTTTTTCATAGGGTCAACATATAATAGCCTTTGAACAGGGCGGCCTTTAATAACATGCTCATTTATAATTTCTTCAACATCTTGCCCGGTAACACCGACATAAAAAATATTATCCGGATAAATTTTTACTATTGGGCCTTGTTCACAAAAACCGAAACAACCGGTTTTTAATACTTGGATTTCTTTAGAAAGGCCTTTTTTGCCTAATATATCAATAAAGTTTTTATGAACTTCAGGGCTATGGGAAGACATACACCCTGTACCGCCGCAAATTAATATATGCATCCTAAAGTTAGCCACTAGTTGGAACCCCCTCTATTAAAAATTGCGTCCTCAATAAAAGTACCTTCGCAAATATGCTTGTCGATAATTTCTTTTGCAAGTTCTGCACCTACGTTTGCATACCTAACTATAGGGGCATCATGTGGCGGCCTTATTTCAACAAGTGGCTCAGCGTAGCAATAGCCGAGGCACCCTGTGGCGATGACAGATATATTTTTAACGTTCTTTGCTTCTATTTCTGAAAGGAGGGCAGACATAGTTTCCCTAGCGCCTGCTGCTATGCCGCATGTAGCCATGCCGACTGCAATTATTGTCCTGTCTGCGCTTTCGCCTGTAATGCGGACTTCTGTATTATCAGAAACCTTTTCCCTTATTTTTCTAAGCTCGTCTAAAGATTTTATTTTACTCATTTATTAGTTAACCTCCTTAGCTAGGTATTCTTCAATAATAGGTTTAACATTTTCTTTTGTTACACGGCCATACACCTTGCCATTAACAGAAATTACAGGTGCAAGCCCACAAGCGCCAACACAACGGATTGCGTCTAAAGAAAATAGGCCGTCTTCGGTTGTTTCGCCGCTTTCAATTTTAAGCTCTTTTTTAAATTCGTCTAAAATAGCGCCGGCGCCACGGACAAAACAAGCAGTGCCTAAACATGCGGCAACTTTAAACTGCCCTTTTGGGACCATTGTAAAGAAAGAATAAAAAGTGACGACACCAAATACTTTGGAAACAGGGATACCTAGTTTTTCCGCTATATGGTTTTGAAGCTCGTTAGGCAAAAAACCAACTAGGTCCTGGGCTTTATGAAGGACTGTTATAAGTTTCCCTTCTTTTGTTGGCAAAGAGTCGATGTAACTATCAAGTTCTTTAATTTGTTCAGAATAATCTTTTCCAGACAATATCAATTTTGTTTCCTCCTCTTTATTGAATTTGAATACTACTAATTAGGCGGCAAAAATTAAATATGGGCCTGGCACCAAAAAACATCCGCCAGGTTTTTTATAGTATTAGTATTCTTTGCTGAAAAACACAAAAAACACCTTTAACCTGAAAAAAATAAATTGCTTATGTTTGTCCAGGTTAAAATATAACTTTAAAAGAATTATGTTATATTTGCACAACGATATTATATTATGCTTTAGACAAATAATCAACATTTAAGCATACTGAAAATATCCAAAAGTTTGATTATTTTATAACAATTATTATATGCTTATCATATTTTACACAAATAACTTCTATTATATATGTGCAATGCATGCAGTGTATCATATTTTTCTTTTCATTAATAATCAAGATTAATAATAAAAATTAAATCTATAGCCCGGTTTTTAATTTAGTAAAATAGTTATTGTAAAAAATCAAGGATTATGTATAATATTTTTTGAAGGCAAAGTGGGCCGTTATTGGCCCACCAAGCTAGTCTTAAATATTAGGTGGTGCATATCTATTTTTAAAATAGGGATAGGCTACGATACACACAGGCTTGTTGAAGGCCGGGCTTTAATACTTGGCGGTGTTTTAGTGCCGTTTAGCAAGGGCTTGCTGGGGCATTCTGATGCAGATGTATTATTGCATGCAATTATGGATTCAATTCTTGGCGCATTGGCGCTTGGCGATATAGGCAAACATTTTCCGGATACAGATGAAGAATATAAAGGCGCATCGAGTATTAATTTATTAAAATCAGTTGCGGGGCAGTTAAAAACCAGAGGCTGTAGGGTAGTAAATATTGATGCAGTAATAATTGCCCAAGAGCCTAAATTGGGGCCATATATGGCGCAAATGAAAAAAAATATTTCGGAAGTGCTTGAAATTGATGAAGGCTGTGTTAATATTAAAGCTACTACTGAAGAAGGGCTGGGGTTTACTGGGGCTGGCCTCGGTATGTCCGCCCAGTCGGTATGTTTGATACAATAATTAAATAATTATATAAACTGTGAAAGAAAAAGCAGGTTACTTGCAGGCTTTTAAAAAGAGTTGAACCGCGGGGCAGCCCCGCCTCTGATTTTGAGGCGGGTTTTTTATATAACCTAGAAAATATATTTAGGAGGGGTTTGTGTGGATTTAAGGTACCAAATTAAAATTATGAGGGAAAGGGACCCTGCATTCCGCAATGTGTTGGAGATTATGCTATATCCAGGTTTTTGG
>JAITVM010000002.1 GCA_031285815.1 Clostridiales bacterium
AGCTATTGCCAAAACAGCAAAGAACAAATAAGCCAGGCCTTTGGGCTTGGCTATTTTTATATTTAAAACAAATAGTGCCGTTATCAACAATATGGTAATTATGTGTATAGCGGGGTATAAAAACATGTGTACGGTTAAAACCCAAACGATAGGGAGTATGAGCGCTACATATGTAACAGGCAGGCCTTGATAATATTTAACAGGGCCTTCTGTTTTTTTCGCACCCATATTAAAAAAACCAAGCCGGGTTATAGCCGCCAATGCAAATAGGGTATAAATAATTACATGGTACCATTTTGTAAAGCCCTGGCTAAAAAATATTGCAATAGGCAGGGCTACAAAATTAACCATATCTGCAAGGGTATCTGCTTCTACCCCAAAAAGCTTTTCTTCCATGCCCCTTTTGCACATCCTGGCAAACATCCCGTCAAATAGGTCACAGGCCCCGGCGGCAATTAAACAAACGTACGAATATTTTATATTGCCGCCAATAGCAAAATTTATTCCGGCTATAGAGGCGGCAACACCCAAATAAGTAATTAATAAAGATATATTATATTTGCCTATAAACATATAAACTTTCCCCTTTGCTAACTGCCGCTGATAACGGAAATGCCGCCGGTGGTACCATTAATTTCTATAATGCTGCCGGTTTTAATAATTTTTGTGGCGTTATTTACGCCAACAATACATGGTATGCCATATTCCCTTGAAACGATTGCCGCGTGGCATAAAATGCCGCCACTTTCTGTTACAATGCCTTTTAATATAGAAAATTTACCGGTCCACCCCGTGTCAGTAAATTTAGTTACTAAAATATCACCGGGCATTAGGTTATCAATTTCTTCCAGTGATTCTATAACCTTAGCACGGCCTTTAACAACCCCATTGTTGCAGCCGATGCCGGCTAGCTGGCCGCTGCGTTTTTCGCCGGTAGCCTCTTTGGCGAATATAGAGCCTATTTCATTTTCGCTATTAAAATTCCTGAAAGAATTATAATAGCATTTGTTGCGCCGGGCTAGGTAGCGGATTTGTGGCTTATCTATAATTTTGTCAATATAGGCCCATAAATCCGCTACTTTTAAATGCCATATATCGTCTACTTCATCTAAAATATTTTCTTCAACATAAAACTCTGCCAGTTTTATTGTATACAGGCGTATTAAGAAATAAAACCGAGTAGAAATGTCGCGGAACTCTTCGCGCCACCAGAGCATGCCCCTCATTTTTTCAATGGTTTTTAATATTTTATTATATTGCCCCGCTGTTGTTTTGCGTTTAATTTGCTCCAGCTCCGCTTTATAGGCTTTTGTTTGTTTTTCATTTGTGTTAATGCTGCGGCCGGTTTGGCGGAGCAAAACAATTTCCTTAAATTTTTTTATAACGCCTATAGTATCTTCATAATAGCATGGGTAGGACACATCCAGCTCTTTATCAGAATGGTATGCGTATTTATTAATAAATGATTTTACTTCATTAAAATAGTTTCCGGCCTGGCCGTCATTATAGTCGTCTTTTATTTCTATTACGCCATGGTTTGACCAATAATCAAAAGCTTCCTTGTCGTTAAAGATTTTGCCGCCAATTTCCCACATATCATTAAACGGCAGCAAATGCGAAATATTTTCAAGCCCGCCTAATAAGTTTAAATACCCGCTAGGGCTAACATGTTTTAATAGGCTGCTTTTAATAATAGACTGGTGCACGGTATTAATAAAAATCTGCCTAAAATAAGTGCTTTCGCTATATAAGTAGCTTTTCTTTGTTAACTTATACCAAATAGCCTCCATCTCAGCCAAGCTATATTCTTTTTGGTAACTAATTAGGTATTGGTTATATTTCTCTAACAGGCTTGTTTTATAAGCCTCAGCATTTTGGCCCCATTCAGCTAAAATTTTTTTCTGGGCAAGGGCAATGCGGGCTATGCCAAATAATGATTTTGGGGTGAAGCCGGTGGTTTCGCCGTCCCCTTCGTAAGTTATTTTTATGCCTAAGTCGTTATCAAATCCCCGCTCTTTATAACCCGGGACTTTTGCCATTGCTTTTTTGACAGCGCTTAGGTTCCAATAAGGGCGCCCAAAAAACATCCTGCCCAGTTTGGGGATTTCGGGTTCTTTGAGCAGCTTTGACTCTACGAGGAAATTTTTTAGCGACGACTCCCAAATATATTCGTATAAGCCCCACATAAAAGGGTGGCATACGGTAGCAGAGACGCCGCCGTCTTTAAAATCGGCAGTAGTCCATTGGCCGCCGGTCATAGAATACATTATTTTTGTAATGGCCCTTGACTGTAATATATATAAATTTCCGCCGGAGAAGGCGAATTCAATATCGCAGGGGAACCCAAAATGGCCTTGGATTTTTAAAGCGCTGGATATCAAGCTTTTTAATTCGCTTTTTGGCAACAAATTGCTTCCAATAAGCTTCGTTTTTTTAAACCAGTTATATGTATGCCTTTCCGGCACAACTTTCCCGCTAACAATATTTTCGCCAAGGCCCTCAGATATTTCGATGATAATCTCTTTGTCGTTGCCGGTAATTGGGTTGACAGTAAAAATTATGCCGCTTTTTTCAGAATCTATCATTTCTTGGACAATGACTGCCATCTCAATACTATCAAGGCTTATTTTATTATTTATAAAATAAGATGTTATATTTTCTGAATACATAGATTTATAGCAATTTATTATGGCTTTTGAAATTTCATTTAACCCAAGGGCATTTAAAGTTGTTGAATATTGGCCTGCAAAAGATAAATTGCCCAAGTCTTCTTTAATGCCGCTGCTGCGGACTGCATATTTAACACCGGGCTTAAGGTTATTTTCAATTTGGTTTAGTAGCCCTTCCGGTATAATTAAGCCCTCAACCAGCTGGCTTAACTTCCGGCTAAGGGCTTTGGTATCTTGTGTGCTTTTTAAAATATCCCGGTACGCTTCTTCTTTGCCATTAAAAGCTATTATATTAAAAAATTCGTGCTTATCTAAAATAAAACCGCCGGGCACATTAAAGCCTTGTTTTTTTAAAACCATAAGAGACTTAGCTTTGTTTCCAACCCCACCAGATATATTGCCACTAGATATATCAATTACCATAATAACCAGCCCTTCTGTATTTTATTTTTAAAACATATTTTTCCTAAGTTTTAAAAAGTATAATAAAGTATTTATCACCAAATGTGTACATGCGCCTAACAAAACATAGGCGGTATAAAAAATAAAACTCATTTCATAAAATAAACAAATCACTAAAACGCACCCGAAAAGTGAATCGGCTTGGTCCATAAAGACAAAAAAAACTGACTTTAAACCTTTAGCAGGTTTTCCCGGCGAAATACCCAGGCGCCGCTTCATAAAACTATTAGGCAACTCGGATATACCATAGGCCAAGCCCAGTAGGAAGCCAGTTAATGTATTATATAAAATTGTATTTTTGTATGATGCATAAAAATAATTATGTTCTAATAAATAGCCGGTACGGCAGATAAAACCCCAAAGTACGGAACAAATAATTGCTAAAATTATAATCCCCAAAAAACCTTTCCAGGTTTTATTATCCCCAAATAAACGAGCCTTGTCCTTTAGGGTTAAGTAATTGTCGATAGGCTTGTTTATTGGCCCGGCAAAGCTGGATTTGCACCAGGCCATATTTAATATACCCGCGAAGATTATGGGGGCTAAAGTAATATACATTTCTAAAATAATTGTCATATATTGTTACTCCTCTTTAGTCTATCGGCAGATGGCAATAATAAGATGACTTTTTAATAATTATTCGACAATATCGCTAAAAACCCTTTTTTAAAAAATTATTGTGGATTAAATAATTTCGTTTTTAGAGTTTAAATATACTAAAATAAAATATAATAAGTATATATAGCCAACAAAACTAATAAATTATTTGTTGATTATAACAAATCCAGCTTGGATTGGTGTTTTTATAGCCATGCCAAATAGGTTTGCCCCAGTAAAAAATATTGTTTGCCCCATCAATTAATTTTCTGCCTGGATATTATAGGCTATTATAAAAATAACCTGTAAAATTTTATATATGTAGTGTATAATGGGAATATAATTTTTATTTAATTCACAGGAGGATAAAGTATGGAGTTTTCTATTGAATCGAATTATGATGTTTCAAAAAATGGATGGGAAGTTATAATGGCCGGCGAAATCGATATTTTTAATTCTGAACAGTTAAAGTCTTCCCTCCTTAAACTGATTAATGAGAAAGGGAAAAATTTGTACCTGGATTGTGCTAAATTAACCTTTATTGACTCAACAGCACTGGGGGCGTTAGTCGGTGTGTTGAAAAATGTAAAACAAGGTGGCGGCGATATTTATATTAATAGCCTAAAGCCGAATTTAACGAAACTATTTAAAATTACTAATCTTGATAAAGTATTTATTATAGAGGTGAATTAAATTGCAAATAGACAATAACCACGATAACATCGAGCTAACTTTGCCGATAAATGCAGCGTATGTCTCAGCAGTCCGGCTTACCGCCTCAAGTATCGCCTATAGGATGGGTTTTGAGATTGATTGTATCGAAGATATAAAATCCGCAGTATCTGAAGCATGTACTTTTATTATAAAAAAGATACCAAAACAGCATGCCATCGACAACTCATTCAAAATTATTTTTGATTTAAAAAATGATTCGATTGAGATCCTGATTAAATTAGTTAGGGCAGTCGAATTTGTTGATTTTGAAAATGAAATGAGCCTTTTGGTGTTAAAAGCCCTTGTAGATTCGCTTGATGTGGATATTTCAGGAAACAAATTAACCTCCCTTAAACTTACAAAATTAAAAAAGGAGAATATTTTAGAAACGCTGGAGGGGTAATTATGAATAAATACAAAGCTAGTTTTCGCAGCGAATTAGAGAAAGTGAAGCTTATCATTAATGATATCTCGCTTTTTTTGGCGAATACTATCCCCAATTTGTCCACAGAAAATCAAACCGAATTTAAATTAATATTTAGCGAATTATTATGTAATGCAGTTATTCATGGAAACCAAAACGATAAAAATAAACTCGTGGATGTCTACATAGAAATAAACGGCGGTTACGTATATTCTATTGTATCAGACCAGGGGCCGGGTTTTGATTATATAAGCTGCCTTAATTCCTTAGAAAATGATTCGAGTTTATATAAAGAGACTGGCAGGGGCATACGGCTTGTTTGTTCCCTTTCAGACACTATTTCTTTTAACCCTAAAGGCAATATTATTAAGTTTCAAAAAAAGGTGAACTAACTATGGATAAAATACTTATAATGGATAGCTCCCCACAGACCTTAGACCTTTTAAGCAAACGGCTAAATTATTACGGATATGAAATCCTAACTTCTGATACAGGTGTCGCCGGGCTCAATACAGCTAAGTTTTTTATGCCGGACTTAATTATTTTGGAGACTGAGCTTTCTGATATGAGTGGGTTTGAAGTTTGCCGCAAGATTAAGGAAAACGACGAAACCAAATATATTTTGGTACTTTTTATGACTAGCCTAGAAACAAAAGAAACAAGCTCAATGGCAATTGAAGTCGGGGCAGATGACTTTGTAGAAAAAAATTCCGATTCTTTAGTATTAATTTCAAAAGTGAAGTCCCTTTTAAGGGTTAAGCACCTTGTCCGCCAGCTTTCTATTAATTATTATGAGCTAGAAGAGAAAAATAAAATTCTGCAGCATCAATTGAAAATGGGCAGGGATGTCCAAAGGTCGCTAATTAAAAATTTTAATTTTACAAAAAATGATGTAACATTTTATAGCATTTATCTTCCGGCTTTAGATATTGGCGGCGATTTTTATGACATTGTTGAAATACAAGAAAACATATTTGGCGTTATAGTCGGCGATGTTTCCGGCCATGGCATTTCAGCCGCCCTGTTGACATCAATGATGAGCCTGATGTTTAAAAATTTGGCTACTAATTATTTTAACCCTGACCAGCTTTTGTTTAGTATGAATAACCAATTTTGTGAGGTTTTTAAAAATGGCGGCAATGAAATGTATTCCTGTGTTTTTTATGCGGTCATAGATACTAAAGGCTCAAAAATTTATTATTCAAACGCAGGGCAATCATTCCCAATTTATATAGACGGCCTGAACCTTAAAGCGAAGGATTTAGAGAGTGTGGGCATGCCTATCGGGTTAATGCCGGATTCGGAATATGAATATAAAGTATTGGATTATAATAAAGGCGATTTGATATTATTCTATACAGATGGTTTATCAGATAATTTTTATAAAGAACAGCCCGATGAGTTTTTAGTTAAACTTAAAGAACTGCTTTTAGATTATTCAAAAACAGAATCTGTGGAAGAAATGGGCAAAACAATATTAAGCAATTTTTGTAATCTAAACGCAACCAGCACAGAAAAATTTAATTTGGATGATGTTAGCATCGTAATGTTAAGGTTCTAACATTCTAAAAAATTTTCAATTATATAAACTAATCTAAAGAGAAAAACGCAATATATTTTAATTAGTTTCTTATTAAGCCATAACCCTCCCCTGGGGCGGGGGGTTATGGCTTAATTTATTTGCCCGCCACACCCTGATTCAGTATTTTTATATTTTACCTGCCTCAAAAACTTCAATATCTAATGGTTTGGCGGCTAATTCCATAATAACGTCGCCTAAATTTTTAAAATGGCCTTGTTCCATATGTTTATTTAAACTGGCTTTATCGGCCCATTTCTCAAGGAATGACATCTTGCATGGGTCTTCACTGTCTACCAAAAGGCTGTAAAGGATATTGCCGTCTTCCAAACGGGTTTTGTTTATGCAGTCGCCGGCCCTTTCGATAAATTCTTCCGCTTTGCCTTCCTTAACAAAAATATTCGCTACCACTATCAACATATTAAGCCCTCCAAATTTTCCTATAAAATAATTTAAATAAAATAATTATAGCACAACATGATAAAAAGGGTATTGTAAACATATTTACAAAAAATAATTGATTTGTATAAAAACAGCAATATTTAATTGGTAAACTAAAAAAATATATAACGCCTGGTAGCATGGCGGGCATAGATTAATTATACAATAAATTTCCTTGGTGTTTATATATTTTAAAATATACTAGATATTCAATGGGGTGGATGATTTGGATAAGAAGAATAAAAGCCTGCGGAATATATGCCTTTCTGTGCAGGGAAGCGAAACAGACCTTACTTTTAGCTGTATATATGATAATTCTAAGCCATTATTATTCAGGATGTTTTATATTTTTCAATTTCTGGCAAAGCGTTTTTTTCAAAGCGCTAAGTTTGGTATAAATTATCTTTGTTACGATGTGCAGGGGAGAAAAATATTGTGGTCTAAAAAATTCTTTAGCCGTTCCCTACCACCAGAATTTTTTCAGGAACAAAATTCCCTGTATTATATCTTGGAATATATAAATGGCGTTGAGATGAGCGAATACCTGCTTTTGTCTGAACAGTCTAAGCCTATAACATATGAGTTTATAATTGTACATAGTATCGATAAGCCAAAAACCCGCCTTAAATCTACATTGATGGGTTTAATGAATGGGGGGGTTAAATGGGCCTTCCCTGCAGCTTTAACAGTAGCCGCAATTATTCTGGTATTGGCTGCCAAATTCATTGGGGCGCCCAAAATTGTTTCGGGGAAGCAGTTTTCATTTAAAAGCCCGGAAGGGCAGGCAGTTAAATGCAGCTATTATGGCGAATGGGACGATAATGCGCCCAACGGGCAGGGCGAGCTTGTTGTTTTAAAGGGCGCTGCCTGCTGGAAGGAAGGGGACCGTTTAGTTGGCGAATTTGATAATGGTTTTATTAAAGCTGGGGGGAACTATATTTTTATGGATGGAAGCAAATATATTGGCGGGTTTGAAAATAATATGTTAAGCGGTGTGGGTACTATAACTTTCCCCAATAATGAAAAGCTGGTTGCAGAATTTGAAAATAACGCGGCAGACGGCCAGGGGGTATATACATATTTAAACGGCGACATATTTGATGGCATATATGAGTCTGGGCTACCAAACGGGTTTGGTGTTTATAAATTTGCAGATGGCGGCAAATATGAAGGCATTTTTAAAAATGGGAAAGAAGATGTATTTGGTAAATACATTTTCCCTAATGGAAATTATTATGAGGGCGAATATAAAGATGGGGCATGGAATGGCAGGGGGGTTTTGAAAAAAGCTGATGGCTCTGTTATAGAACAGGGCGAATGGAAAAACAACAAAATTTTAAAATCCGATATCCAAAGGGGGTAAATTTAGCGGGTTTGAAACCGGCTTTGGTAAAACTTTAAAGCCGGCTCCAAACCCAGTTTGCCTATTTTTCCATATCACGTTTTTTTGGTGGCTTAGCCCCATAAAACTGATAGTAGTCTGTTTTGATCATTCCGTTATAAAGCTTGCGTTTAGCGTCTGCGCGCCGGCCATATAATTTTTCAAAATCTTCATAAGATGTTATGACGTAGGTGCTCCACGTAGGGTTCTGGTTAAAGGCCCTACCCATTTCTTCATACAAAAGCTCTGCCTCTTTTATTGTCCCGAGGCGTTCGCCATATGGCGGGTTGCAGATTATTACGCCAT
>JAITVM010000046.1 GCA_031285815.1 Clostridiales bacterium
CCCTACGCAAAGCAGAATTTGATGCAACCCCGCCTGCCAAAGCAATTTTGGGGCATTTTCTTTCCTTGCATAGCTTTACCGCCTTATTAACTAAAACTTCAACAACTGCCGCCTGAAAGCTATGCGCCACATCAGCTTTATTGATTTCTATGCCTTTCATCCGGCATTTATTTAAATAGTTTAAAACATTAGATTTAAGGCCGCTAAAACTAAAATCATAGTTGTCCAAATAAGCCCGTGGGAAATCAATAGTATTAGAGCCCTGCCCTGCCAACGAGTCTATAGCCGGGCCGCCCGGATACGAAAGGCCAAGTGCACGGGCAACCTTATCATAAGCCTCTCCGGCCGCATCATCACGGGTTTTGCCGATAACCTCAATATCATCATAACCATTAACCATTATTAAATTCGTATGGCCCCCGGAAACTACCAGGCATACAAACGGAGGGGAATAATCTGCGCTTTCTAAATAATTTGCGCATATATGCCCCTCTATGTGATGCACACCAATAAGCGGTTTCGATATGGAAAAGCTCAACCCTTTAGCATAGGACAGCCCTACCAGTAATGCGCCGACAAGCCCGGGCCCATATGTTACCGCTACCGAATCCAATTGTTTAAAAGTAACATCCGCATCCCCCATGGCCTTATCAACCACAGCCGATATGTTTTCAACATGTTTTCTGGACGCAACCTCCGGCACAACCCCGCCAAACTTTTTATGCAATTCAATTTGGGATGATATTACGTTCGACAAAACCCTCCGCCCGTCCATAACAACAGAGGCAGAAGTTTCATCGCACGAAGATTCTATCCCCAGTATTAACTTACCCTCTAACATTATCCCCTCCAAAATACTCCCAAGCAAGGATGGAATATTTACTGTTTTCATTAATAATATAATATTTTACATTATTTATGTAGCTTTCGTCAAATACTTGCTGAACTTCCGCTATATAAATTTTATCACTATACTCATCTTTTGCCAATGAGGTTACACTTATATCGCTTAGCTGTATATCCAAATCCTTATACTTCTGTATTTCTTGCACCATATAACTTATATAGCCGCTGTTCGCCCCCCGGAGCCCCTCCGAAAAAAGCTGCTCTTGGCTTTCTAAAGCTAAAACAACATCGGTGTCAGAAAGCTTCCCGCTATACAATAATTTTACTATCCGGTTATTTTCATCAATAACCTTCCCTGGTGTATCCGGATAAATTTCGCCATAATCAGTAAATTCAAATGCCACTAAGGCCGAATCATTATAAATTTTAAAATAATATAAATACGCCGCTATAGACCCAGCTAAAAAAATAAAAATAATTAAAACAAATAAATGCCTCTTATCCACAAAAAACCACCCTATTTTATTTGTTTTGGTTTTCAATGCCGTCCAAAATAATATCCTTAATTTTTTGTTTATTAAAATACCTCAAGGTATTATCTGAAACAAAGGGTATATTGTAAAAAACTTTTTCAACGTAAACATTGCTTGCCGCCGTAAAAAAAATACCTGAATACAATAATGGGCAAATAAAAATTTTTAATATATAACAAACATACGGCAGGAAACTAATTGCCTCTAATAAAATAACGCCTAAAATTAATTTTGTGGCAATTGGGAAACGCTTGTTTGTATTTGACAAAATTGCATTGCCCAAAAATAATGAAAACGAAACCTGCCCCGCGATAAAGCTTGCATAAAACACTAAAGCTATCAAAAATGCAATAGGCGCCCCCAAAGTGCTTAACACGAAAACAATGATTAAAACCCAAAAAATAATGTACGCCATAATGCCATTTTTATATATATCAGTTTTATTATAAATAACAGTCATTGTCCCCTGCATAAAAAAACCTTTTCGTAAAGCCATAAAGATTAGGCAAATAAACACCTTTGTAAAAATCAGTAGGCCATAAATAATAAAGCGCGGTATTTCATCGCTATAAAAATAACTGCCGTTTTGCTCATTTATATTAACCAAAAAATCTATGGATTCTATTAATGGGTAGGTTTCTACCCCCCTTGGAAAAGATACGGAGGACGACAATGTAAATATTTTATTTTTAACCCATGAACGCCCCACATTAACTTTGGAAAAGAAGCTGTAAATATTGCCCTGTATTTCTGACTCTATCCCAATATTACTAAAAAAAAGGTATATACCGCCATTCCCTTCACCCGGATAAGTTACATTCGAGAACAAGAAAATGCTGATGCCACCACCTTCATCTTCGCCTTCTAAATTGTTATTCTGAAATAAGTATAATTTCGGGGCGCTGAAGCTTTCAATATCATTGAAGCTCCCATATACTTTTGAAGAAAACAAAAAAATAACGAAAAAAACAAGAAGCCCCTTTTTTATCATAAAACTCAGGCGGGGTAACCGCTTGCCCGTAAAGGCATTTGGGCCGCCGACCTCCTTTTGTCCATTTATTATCTAATTATTATATCAAAGTATGATAGTTTAAGGAAGCATACTTGGCGTTTCTTCACAAATAATTAATAAAAAATAAATTTGGGTAATTATCAGGAGCCTATTTTTATAATGTGCGCCCTGTAAGTAGTTTCACTATAAACATGTATAATAATTCTTGACAAGATGACACCTGCGTCATATAATTTATGACATAGGTGTCATTTTATATCCACTTAATTTTATATACTATGAAAGGGCAGGGTAATATTGGTTAACAAGACAGATAAAAAATCTGATAAGAAGCGTAAACTTATTTTGTCAAAGGCTAAACAAGTCTTTATTAGGAAAGGCTTCGCCGCCGTTACCATGAAAGACATAATTGACGAATGTAAAATTAGCCGGGGCGGTATATATCTGTATTTTCAATCTGTCGATGAACTTTTTATGCAAGTAATCATCATGCATAATAAGCAAAAATTAAAAGAAACTATAGATTATATCGATTCTTCAAAAAGCTTTAGCCAATTGCTTGACGAATATTTCCTGAAACAAAAAAAACGGCTGCTTAATATCGATAAAAGCCTCTTAATAGCGATGTATGAGTACCGTTTTTCACACAAAGAAAATTATGATAAAGAATTTTTTTACACCCAGTTTATTAACACCAAAGCAATTATTTTAGAAATCCTTAATTATGGCGTCAGTAGTGGCAGCATATCAATTAAGGATTTGGATTGCCTCGCAATGAATATAGTTTTTTTTATCGAAGGCATAAGCATGTTAGGGACTGCTGCGGGGGTATCCGAAGAATTTATTGATACTCAAATAAATTTTATTAAGGAAATGATATTCTCCCACTTATCCTAAATTCTAAATTTTGAGGGCTTATTGTTTTATAAGAAATAAGTATGGTGGTAAATTATGAATATTCTTATAACTGCAGGCGGGACCTGCGAAGATATTGACTCTGTGCGTGGCATTTCAAACCATGCAACCGGCCGGTTGGGTAGTATAATATCTGATACATTTGTAAATGCCGGTTGGAAGGCAACTTACATTTGTGGCGAAACAGCTACCCCCCCAAAAGCCAATGCAGAAATATTACGGGTTAGGGACGTGAACGGCCTAACAGCAACACTTTCCAGCGTATTACATAAAGAAAAATTTGACTGTGTGGTACATTCTATGGCTGTAAGCGATTATACCCCACAATTGGCAATAACTGTTGACGAAATGGCTTCTAATATTATGTCCGCATTAAGTGCCCCAAACATACAAGGGCATGATACCCACGAAATAATAAAAAGGGCGGTATATGGCAGCCGGGCCCTGATTGGCAATAAAATCAGTTCAAAGTCTGACCTTGTTTTATTGCTCAAAAAAACACCAAAAGTAATCAGCCAGATAAAAGCTATCCAGCCCAATACAATGCTGGTTGGTTTTAAACTATTATCTGGTGCAGCGGAAGAAGAGCTTCTTAAAGCTTCCCAAAATTTACTTGAACAAAATGCTTGCACTTTCGTACTGGCAAACGATTTGAAAAATATTTCTAACGATATACACAAAGCCATTTTGATTGATAAAGCCGGAATTCTAGGCCGGGCAAATACAAAGCAGGAAATAGCGGGTTTAATTTTCAAATATGTTTCGGAAAGGCATGGGGTTTCATGAAAACTATTATACTTGGCGTAACTGGGAGCATTGCTGCATATAAAGCCGCTGACATAGTATCAGGGCTTGTAAAAAGGGATTGTGATGTCCATGTAACTATGACTAAAAATGGGGCATCATTTATAACACCGCTAACAATGCAAGGTTTATCACATAACCGGGTATTTGTCGGTACACTGCAGGAAGATGACCCAAAAGAAATAATCCATGTATCATTGCCACAGCGGTCTGACGCATTACTCATAGCCCCGGCAACAGCAAATATAATTGGAAAAATAACAGCCGGGATAGCAGACGATATGCTGACATCTATGGTACTATCCGCCCATGGCATCCCTAAATTAATTGCCCCTGCCATGAACACCCGCATGTACGAAAACGCTGCCGTGCAACATAACCTTCAAACATTAAAACAACGCGGCTGGCTGATAATCGAACCTAAAATATCGCGGCTTGCATGCGGTTATGAAGGCAAAGGCGCATTAGCGGATGTGGGCACAATTATTGAAGCTGTTGTTGCCCAATGGGGTAAAATAATTTGAACCTTGGTGTAAGCATTGGTAATACAAATACCCGATGCGCAATTGGCACAAAAGAATACAACAGGCAAGTACTCATCCCGACTGATAAAATCTGCAGCCCTAATGATTTCATAAATTTTTTAGAAGGCCAATTTCAAGAAGATATTTGGGGGCTTATAGATGGGAGCATAATATCTTCGGTTGTCCCGGCTAAAACACCGGCCATTATGAGTGCTTTAGGAGAAAAACTAAATACGCCGCCAAAGCTAATCAACCTTTCCGAATTAAACGTTGACTTTAGCGGCTACAAAAGCAAAATTGGGGATGACAGGGCCGTCTGTTGTTCGGCCGCCGCAATAAAATACCCTTTGCCTATCATACTAATAGACTTGGGCACAGCCACCACCATTAATGTTGTTGATAGCGGCGGCGTTTTTCTGGGCGGTGCAATCTTAGCCGGCATACAAACAGGGCTTTTAGCCTTAACTAACCATACGGCACAGCTTAACTTAATTGACAATTTTTCTAACATAAAAATAATCGGCACCGATACACAAAAGAGCCTGGCATCCGGCGCCATAATTGGTGCCGCCTGCATTA
>JAITVM010000133.1 GCA_031285815.1 Clostridiales bacterium
AGGACCCGTTTAGGACAACAAGGTCCACCAGAAAAGTTGGGCTTGGGATACCGATGCTGTCCCAGACCTGCGATTATTGCGGGGGGTATTTGAATATAGAAAGCGAAGTGGGCGTGGGTACGAAACTTATTGCGGTTATGGGGTACGGCAATATAGATAGGCCACCTTTGGGCGATATCGTAAATTCTATACACCAGCTTATTATTATGAATGAATTTATTGATATTGTATATAAACATATAAAAAATGGTGAAACTTATGAGATAGACACAAAGGAATTAAAAGAGGTTTTGGATGGCGTTTCATTTAAAGAGCTGGAGGTCTCGTCTTGGATAAAATCAAATATTCAAGAAGGGCTTTTGGAGATTGGCGTTAACGGTTACAGCGGCGTTTAAAACTTGCGCCGCTTTTTAAATGCCAGGGCTATAAAAAATTTTGCCATTTGTATATTTTATAACATAAAAATGCCATATAATTGGTTATTCTTTTAACGATGTTAATTATTGGGCCGGAAATATGTATTTTTTTAAGTGCAAAACTGGAACATGGTTATAAATTATTTACTAAAATTGTTTATGTGCTATAATTAATCATTATAGTTATTACATGCCTAAAAAATGAAATGCTCAACAAAAAATAAGTTTGGTTTATAAAATATTCATGGAGGTTTTATAATGAGTCTTTTGACTTTTAAAAGAGGTGTGCACCCGCCTGATAATAAGTGGATAACGATGGATAAGCCGATCGTAACCATCCCGCCTGAAAATGGGGCATTAATGGCGTACCCCGTCTCACAGCATTTAGGCGCACCTTGTAAACCGATTGTAGAAGTAGGGGAACGTGTCTTAATGTACCAAAAAATTGCTGATACAGATGCTTTCGTTTCGGCCCCGGTACATTCATCTGTCTCTGGGACAGTTAAGGAGATTAGGAAAACTTTAACGCCTAACGGTACCTTTAGCGACGCAATTATTATTGAGAATGATGGTGGGAACGAAAAATATGTAAACAGTGCAGAAGCTGGTGCCGCTACAAATGAAGGGCTTCTGAAAATAATACGTGAAGCAGGTATAGTTGGGCTTGGCGGTGCTGGTTTCCCTACCCACGTAAAACTTAACCCGCCAAAAGGTTCCGTAATAGATACTGTAGTTGTGAATGCGGCTGAATGTGAGCCATACCTGACTACAGACTACCGGGTTATGATGGAGGATTCCAAAGCTTTAGTGGAGGGCCTGCAGATTATTTTGAAACTGTTCCCTTCTGCAAAGGGCATAATCGGTATAGAAACTAATAAAATGAAAGCCATAGAAATCTTAGAAAGCCTATGTAATGGCATACCAGAAATATCTGTAGCGCGTTTGAAACCCAAATTCCCGCAAGGCAGCGAGAAACAATTAATTAGTGCATGTACTAACCGTGAAGTGCCTTCTGGAGGGCTACCCGCCCATGTTGGTGTGATTGTTGATAATGTGGATACGGTTATGGCAGTGCAGCGTGCAGTTGTGCATAATATGCCTTTAGTACGGCGGGTTATAACATTATCGGGTTCTTGCTTTAATAACCCTGGCAATTATAGGGCTAGGATTGGCCTCTCATATCGGGCATTGATCGATGCTGCGGGCGGCTTTAAAGAAGAGCCGGCAAAAATAATTTCTGGTGGGCCTATGATGGGGGTTGCCATGTATGATTTGGATATACCTATTATAAAAACATCATCTGCTATCCTTGCTTTTAATAAGGAAGAAGCTGTTTTGCCAGAGGAGCGTAACTGCATAAGGTGTGCGAAGTGCGTAGACCATTGCCCAATGGGGCTCATGCCTGTAGAGCTTAACAAAAATGCAATTTATAAAGATGAGGTGCTGTTTAAGAAATATAATGGTTTGGATTGTGTCGAATGTGGGTCGTGTTCATATATATGCCCGGCAAAGAGGCACCTTGCCCAATCGATAAGGTCATTTAAACGGGCAATCCTATCAAAACCAAAATCGTAATAATAAAAAAGGAGCATACTAATGGCTAGTAAAATCTTGGTATCGGGCACACCGCATATTAGGGGCGGCGAATCAATAGAAAGTATTATGAAGCATGTGATATTTGCTTTGATACCTGCGTCGCTTGGTTCGGTTTATTTTTTTGGCATACGCTCAATTTATGTTATCATACTATCTATTTGTTCATGTGTTTTCTTTGAATATATTTTTCAAAAAATAACAAAACAAAAAATAACAATATCAGATTATTCTGCTGCGGTCACCGGGCTTTTACTTGCGCTTAATTTGCCTGCATCTGTGCCGTTCTGGCTTCCAATAGTAGGTGGTTTTTTTGCTATAGTTGTAGCTAAGCAGATTTATGGTGGGCTTGGGCAAAACTTTATGAACCCAGCGCTTGCCGCCCGGGCTTTTTTGCTGGTTTCGTTTAGCGGGAAGATGGCTTCGTGGATGGTGCCTTCTAATGGCTTTTTTAATTTTACTTATCAAACTATGACAGGGCCTACCCCGCTTGGAATGGTTAAAGAAGGGTTTAACCCCGCACCTGCTGATTATTTGAATGCTTTTATCGGCAACATAGGCGGCTCTATGGGTGAAACATCAGCGCTTCTGCTTATTTTGGGTGGGGCATATTTAATTTATAAACAAATTATTTCTTGGAAAATACCAGTTACGTATATAGTGACGGTATTTATTTTATCTTATTTATTTGGTAGGGATGGGCTTTATGAAATATTGATTGGCGGCCTTATGGTTGGTGCCATATTTATGGCGACAGATTATACTTCGTCGCCGGTTACGCCGAATGGCCAGATAATTATGGGCATAGGCTGTGGTGTTTTGACAGCTCTTTTAAGGCGGTTCGCTAATTACCCGGAGTCTGTTTCGTTCTCTATTTTAATTATGAACCTTTGTGTGCCGATTATTGATAAATATACCAGGCCAGTAGTTTTTGGCACAACGAAAAAGGGGGTTTAAAATATGTTTGAAATAATTAAGCCAGGGTTAATTTTGTTTGCGATATCATTAGTAGCTTCGCTTAGCCTAGGGGTAGTAAATGAGGTTACAAAAGCGCCGATTGCAGCGCTGGAGCTACAAACCGAGAAAGATGCACAGCTCGAGCTTTTTCCTGAGGCTACTGAGTTTGCTGAACTAATAAATTTTGAGAAAACCAACTCAGTTACTAAAGTTGTAGAAGCTTTAAATGGAAACGAACTGATAGGCTATATATTATCCGCGGAGCCTAGGGGGTATGGCGGGCCAATTTCTATGGTTGTAGCTATTTCATCTGACGGCTCGGCAAGAGGCGTAAAAATCCTTA
>JAITVM010000184.1 GCA_031285815.1 Clostridiales bacterium
AGGCTGGCGATGTAACTGGCACAGACGGCTTGAGCGAAGTTATTGATTATGAAATTGAATATGGTGAAGGCTCAAAGTATGGGGAGAAAAATATATTACTTATCGGCATAATTAATTCGGAAGCAAACAGGGCCAGGGCAGGCTCTTTAATAATTGATGGGCTTGAATTAAAAGCAGCAGGCGAGGCGCCGCTAGGGGAAGTGAAATTAAGGGTAAGCGGTGCAGGGATACCTTACGAACGCTTTACGGTGGCAAAGTTTACTTACAACCCGTCCCAATCAAGAAGCGGGGCCAGCTACACAGTAAAATTGGTTGATGGTTTTTCTCAAATGTCAGTTAATGATTCTGATTTAGTTATGGATACAGAGCCTTATATATTAAATAACCGTTTTATGCTGCCGGTTTCATATGTTGCAGTAGCCTTTGGCATACCGCCAACATATGATAATATTAAGTGGGATGGGGAGAACCGTACGGTAACGGTTATAGATGGCGATAATGAAATAAAGCTTTCAATAGGCAGCAAAGTTATGTTTGTCAATGGCGGCCCATTTGAAATGGATACAACTGCGGTTATCCAAGACAACCGTACATTTGTGCCAATGCGTGCTTTAGCTGAGGCTTTGGGCTTTGATGTGGAATGGGACGGCCAGACCAGGACAGCTATTTTAACAAAATGATTAAAGGGTTATGTAATATAAACTTGCCCAGCCTCAATAGAAAATAGGTTAGCTTATAATTTGGGGCTGGGCAATAAAAAAGTTTATACGGCACAGCCTTTTTTTATTTCTTTTATAGACAAAAAATTATAGCGGGCCCGTTTAGCATAAGTAGGCCGAAAACATTTTCCTGCGCCCATGTTTTCCTCTTGTAAAACTCCAAGGTAAACTAAAAGTGATATAATTGAAAATTTACGGTTATTTGCTCATAAAAGGCAAATTTTTTAAAAATATTTGATAATTTGACAAAAATGTATTATAATAGCCAGTAGAATATTTTTGCCTAAATGGCATGCCGAACAAGACAAAATAAAACAAAATAATATGTTTTATATAAAATTTAGTAAATAATGAATAAAAATATATTTTTAGTAAAATAATAGAACTGAAAATATTATTAGTTATTAATATAAAAACATTTCCACCGGTTTTGACATACTATTATACTAGGGTTGTATTTATTATGAGAGGTATTGCCAATATAATTATATAGGCCCAATTAAAAAATTATAGTTTATTAACTAATAATTATAGCGACTTTGACAAACAAGGAGGAATTTATTTTGAAAGCAACGGGTATTGTCAGAAGAATTGACGATTTAGGTCGCGTTGTTATACCTAAAGAAATAAGAAGAACCTTAAGAATTAGGGAAGGCGATCCTTTGGAAATATTTACGGACAGGGAAGGTGAAATTATCTTGAAGAAATATTCACCGATAGGTGAATTGGGTAATTTTGCTAAAGAGTATGCAGAAAGCTTGGCTCAATCGACTTCTCATATTATTTGTTTTATAGATAAAGATCAAATCATCGCTGTTGCTGGCGGGGCAAAAAAAGAATTGTTTGAAAAACATATTTCTGCCGAGTTTGAAAAACTTGTGAATGGCCGCTCCCCTGTCACTGCCTCAAGGGACGAAAGCGGTTTTGTAGACGTCGTTGATGATGTTGATGAATCTTTATATAAATATGAGCATATTACCCCTATTATTTGTGAGGGTGATGTATTAGGGGCTATTGCATTTTTATCCCCTGATAAAAAAATGGGTGAGGTTGAGCAAAAATTAGCATTATCAGCTGCCCTATTTTTAGCTAAGCAAATGGAGCAATAATAAAGCTTGGTTTTGTTAAATAAATATTAGATAATTATTTAAGGGTGCCCTTTGCCCCAAAATACCAATTCGAATTTTACCAAGTAGCTTTTGAATTGGTATTTTTTTGCCCCCAAAAAACTATTAACATATAGCAAGCCCGGCTTGCGGGTGCCTATGCCAAAAAAAAATGCCCTATTAGGCCTTTACAAAACATATACAAATAGGAGGTTGATATTGACAGATATACGATTTATAAATAATATATATATGATATGTACAAAGAAATAATGGCTATTTTATTTTTGTTTTTTAGCAGCAGCTATTATGTAGCAAAAAATTGCCAGGGCAAGCGTTGAATTTTGCCACCTGGTACAATAAGGGCTGGGTTAATATGGACAATACTGATCCGTTTACAGATTTGCTGGGCGTGATTGATACACTGCTCGGCGAGGGCGGTTGCAGCTGGGATAAAAAGCAGACCCATGAAAGCCTCAAACCGTCTATTTTAGAAGAAAGCTATGAGGTTATTGACGCAATTGGCAGCAATAATAAAGATTATTTATGTGAGGAATTGGGCGACCTATTATTTTTAATCTTGCTAAATTGTAAAATATCCGAAAAATCTGGTTTTTTTAACCACAACGATTGCCTGCGCAATGTAAAAGATAAAATGGTATATAGGCACCCACACGTGTTTTTGAAAAGCGCCGCGCTTTCTGACGGCGAGGTTTTAGAAAATTGGGATTTATTAAAAAGGAAGGAAAAAGGGTATGCTGGGGAAGCCGATTTAATAAAAAACTTGCCCAAAGCGTTACCGGCGCTATATAAAGCCTCAAAAGTTTCAAAGAGGCTAGTAAAAAATTGCCCCAATGATTTTAACATGGGTATGCTTTTCGAGGAATTTAAAAATCGTTGGGATAGCTTAAAAACATCCGTTTTTTCAGGCAATTCTATTGATGCCGAAAATATAGGCATTTTATTTTTCATTTTGGTTACAATTTCAGCAGAATATGATATAAATGCTGAATTTGCCTTGACAAATGCGATAGAAACGTATATAAATAAGTTTGGAAGTTATAAATAAAAGCCGCCAATATTGGAATATAAGCTATTATTGGGCAGGCTTTTATGAATGAGTGGGTTTTATAACTTTTGCGGCGTTTAGTAGGTTATGTCTATAATTATATTAGGAGGAATAAATAAATGAACAAAACTGAATTAATAGCGGCTATAGCGGCTAAATCTGCTTTAACGAAGAAGGATGCTGAAAAAGCATTGAAAGCTTTTGAGGAGGCAGTAACTGAAGAGTTAGCTAAAGGTGGTAAAGTCCAACTTGTTGGCTTTGGCACTTTTGATGTCGCTAATAGGGCGGCTAGGGAAGGTAGAAACCCTCAGACAGGCGAACCTATGAGTATACCTGCGTCTAAAGCGCCACGCTTTAAAGTCGGCAAGGCACTTAAGGATGCAGTAAATAATTAATTTTTAGTTTATGAGGTTAGATAAGTTTTTGAAGGTCTCAAGAATTATAAAACGCCGTACGGTTGCCAACGAAGCTTGCGATGCTGGCCGCGTAAGCGTTAACGGTAAGGCCGCGAAAGCAAGCTTAGAAGTTAAAATAGGTGATATAGCCGAGATCCGTTTTGGGTCTAATATTACTAAATTTGAAATTTTGTCGCTTAAAGAGTCCGTAAAAAAAGAAGATGCCGAAGGTATGTACAGGCTGATATAATTCTAAAAAACCTGCTTTTATTTGCGTCCCGCTTTTAAAGCGGGTTTTTTAAATGTGGGAACAAATAGGTTCTGTTTATGCACAGCTTTTTTTAAAAGCTGTTTTTTTATTCATGTACTTATGCTTTAAAACATATACTCTAACTGAGGGGCATATGGGTTTTTGTGTATACCCTTAATTTTGTAATAAAGAAAGGGTGTTTTTTTTGGCAGATGAGAGGAAAGCCACAAAACATATTGTGACTATGGATAAACGTGAAAGTATCCTTATATCAGGGGTTTTAGATGTATTGTCTTTTGATGAGGAGGCTGTATTGGCGGAAAGCGAAATGGGGGTTTTAATTATAAAAGGCGAAGGGCTCCATGTTAATAAATTAAACCTGGACTCGGGGGAGATGCAGGTGGACGGTAAAATTAACTGCTTAGAGTATGAGGACGGCGGGGCGTTCACTAAGGCCAAGCAATCCTTTATAAGTAGGCTTTTTAAATAATGCTGCGCCATATATGGTGAAACAGATAAAACAAATATTAAGGTGGTTTAAATAGTGATATTATCCATGTATAACCAGGCGTATATTTTTGTGGCTACAATTGGGCTTGGATTCTTATCAGGCCTTATTTATGACGCTTTCCGGATATTTAGGGTGGCAATAAAACATAATAATATTTTGACACAACTGGAAGATATTATATATTGGGTGTTTGTCACTTTTATAATGTTTAGGTTTGTCATAAGCAATAATGATGGCGAGGTTAGGGGTTTTTTAATAGGCGGGATGGTAATTGGCATGGCAGTTTAT
>JAITVM010000215.1 GCA_031285815.1 Clostridiales bacterium
AAGGCGTTTTATTGGACACAGGCGCAGAGCTCCAAACTTATAACTCCGCCCCGTCTGCTATGCAAGATTTGGTTTCCGGGCGTATAGAGGCCGTTGTTATAGATGAGCTTGTCGCTTTAGCTATTGCCACCGAAAACCCAGGCTACCAGGCTATCCCGTTTTTATATAAGGATGGCGCGCCTGTAACCGAACAATTTGCTGCATGTGTCGCAAAAGGCAACGAAGACCTGCTTGCAGAAATTGACGGAGCTATTACTGAAATACTTGAAAACGGTGAGATTGATTCGTATTTTGATATGTTTGAAGAATAGGGCGGTATAGTGCGGAAGGGGTAAATAAATGGGGCAGCCGTTCTGGTCGCAGTTTGTTACAACATTTATAGAAAAAGGCCGTTACCTTATGTTTTTGGAAGGGCTGGGGCGGACGCTTATCATAGCGCTTTGCGCTGTAGTAATCGGCGTCGCTTTGGGTATTGTGGCGGCGGTAATAAAAGTTTACAACCACAGGACAGGCGGCTTAAAGCCGCTTAGGGCCCTGGTTGATATTTATTTGCAAATATTCAGGGGTACACCTGTTGTTGTGCAGCTGCTTATTTGGTACTATATAATATTGGTGAATGTTAAATCCGGCCTGCTGGTAGCGATTATCGGGTTTGGGATTAACTCGGGCGCTTATGTCGCCGAGATTTTCCGGGCAGGGATAATGTCGGTAGACCTGGGGCAGTCAGAAGCAGGGCGCTCTTTAGGTTTATCTGAAATGCAGTCGATGCGCTATATAATTTTACCGCAGGCAATTAAAAATACGCTGCCGGCTTTGTTTAATGAATTTATTTCATTATTAAAGGAAACCTCGGTGGCAGGTTATATTACGGTTATTGATTTAACAAAGGCCGGCGACCTTGTGCGTTCGAGGACTATGCTGGCGTTTTTCCCGCTTCTGAGTGTGGCTTTGGTTTATTTTATCCTGGTAGCAGTCTTGACACAGCTGCAGGCGAACCTTGAGAGGAGGCTCAGAAAAGGTGAAAGATAATCTGATTAGTGTTTCTGGCCTCAGTAAATCCTTTGGTTCTTTACTTGTACTTGATAATGTAAACGAAAATATTGGAAAAGGTGAAAAGATAGCAATTGTAGGGCCGTCAGGGTCTGGAAAAAGCACTTTTTTGCGTTGCCTTAATTTACTTGAAAAGCCATCTTCGGGAAAGATTATGTTTAAAGATGAAGAGATTACGGCAGCTAATATTAATATAAATAAACTGCGCCAAAAAATAGGGATGGTCTTTCAACATTTTAATTTATTTCCACACCTTACGGCCTTAGAAAATATTACTTTAGCCCCAATTAAGCTTGGGTTAATGGCACGTGCAGAGGCTGAAAAAAAGGGCTTGGAGCTTTTGGGGCGTATAAACCTGGCTGATAAACGGTCCGAATACCCAAACATGTTGTCTGGCGGGCAAAAGCAGCGTATAGCAATAGTACGTGCACTGGCCATGAACCCAGAGGTAATGCTTTTTGATGAGCCGACCTCGGCCCTGGACCCAGAAATGGTTGGCGAAGTTTTAGAAGTAATGAAGGAGCTTGCCCACCAAGGCATGACAATGGTGATTGTAACGCATGAGATAAGTTTTGCAAAAGAAGTGTCAAACCGTGTCCTTTTTATGGATGGCGGTAAAATTATTGAACAAAACACACCAAGCGAATTTTTTTCAAACCCGCAAAACCCACGTTTAAAAGATTTTTTATCGAAGGTGCTTTAGCGGGTTTAATAAATAAAAAAGGCCGGTCACATTGCTCGTTATTATATATGAGCCTTGGCCTGCCTTTTTTTATTTTATTTTTCTTGCCAAATGTGAAATACATTTGACATGCTGTCTGTGCCCAAAATATATTTATATGTTACTTCACGTGTTTCACCGGCGGGGATAAATATGTTTAATATTTCCCAGGTGGCCGCTTCCTGGTGGTTATCCATAATATCGTAGCCTTGGCAGCCTTCACGTTTAAAAGCATAGCTTAAATTAGAATTATTATGGTTAACGCCAAATGTTTTTCCGTCCACTTCAACTAACATAACGGCGGCTTGATAGGCGGCTAAATTTAAACTTAATGTTTTATCGGCACCAGTATCATTTTCGATAGCTGTGGTTATATTGTATTCAATGCCCCAATTCCCTAAATTGCAATAATTACGGGGCCTGTTAATATTATTTTTGCCCTCGTCGCCGGAGTAGGGGATATTGTTTACAAATGTAGCGGTATCAATTTCTTTATCAGCCCCAACAACTGAGAATAAAAATATATCCAGCAATTCTGTTACCCCGTTTCGGTGGTTAAGGTTTTTTTCTGCGCCGCCTGTTTCAAACCCGATTGCGTTTTTTCTGTTCCTAAAATCCGCCTCAGATATTTTAAATGAATTTTCTGCATCTAAAATATAGCCTCTGGAATATCCGGAGTATGTAGTATAGTATTTGCCTTTTTCGTTCATCCCATCTTTGCCAACCGTGTAAGACACCGGCTCATAATCAAAGGTATAAGGCTTGTTTGGCGTTTCTAGCCCTCTGCTGTCATTGCCGGAGGGCACAATGAATGAAGTTATATCCACAGCGCCAGATATTTTGAAATCATATTGCGCGGAGAAAAAATGTGCATCAGATATATTATAGATTATGAAATCATAACTTCCGTATGCCGGTATTTCAATTTGCTTATAATTATTTTTTTGTACCTTATTAAAAAAATCTACAGAATGGCTTTTTATCCCGTTAGATGGCGATTTTAAAGTTACCAGCGTATCCTCTATATAACCGGCGGCAACATCTGAGCCCGATTTATTCTCAAGCCTAATTATATAATCGATATTTTGCTTAGTATCATTGCCATGTGATACAAACAGCCTAGTGTTTCCTTCTACGCGCTTTGTTTTATTTATATAAGTTTCAAAAAAAACATTGGACATAACCCTTTCCGGAAAATTATTATAAATAAACAATTCATCGTTGTTTTTAACCTGAATATTTGTGAAAGGTTTTAGCTTTGTTAAATAAGTATTAAACCCAACCCCTTCTTCTAAAACATATGAAACCCCGCCTGCATTTTTGCTTTTAA
>JAITVM010000263.1 GCA_031285815.1 Clostridiales bacterium
AAGATGTGAACAATGGGGGCCTGCTGGAAATAGGGTTGTCCGGTGTTTTTGTTGCTATTGGGGTTATGCCAGATTCAAACCTCCTTGAAGGTAAGGCAGCTACTACGAACCATGGGTATATAATAACTAATGAGAAAATGCAGACAAATATAGAGGGGCTGTTTGCGGCTGGCGATGCACGTGACACACCGCTTAGGCAGGTTATAACAGCAGCTTCTGATGGTGCAATTGCGGCATATTACGCATCCTTGTATTTAGCAGAAAATAAATAATTATAAATTTGTTTAGCATAGGCCGGAAAACCCAAGTATAAAGCTATTGGGGCTTCCGGCCTTATTATAATTTAAAATACTGGTATCAATGCGCCATCATAATTTTCGAGAATATAGTCTTTAACCTCTTGGCTAGTAATTGCTTCAAATAATGCCTTTAATTCTGGCCTTTCCGCGTCCTCGCCCCTTACAGCTATTACATTTACATAAGGGCTTGTAGAATCCTCTAACTTTAAGGCATCGGTTAATGGGTTTAGCCCGGCCTCCAGTGCAAAGTTCCCATTTATTACAGAGACCTCGGCATCATCTAATGACCTTGGGAGCATAGCGGCTTCTTGTTCATAGATCTCTAAATTTTTGCTGTTTTCAGCGATATCCTGGATTGTTGCAGTAAGCGTAACGCCTTCCTTTAATTTAATAAGGCCGCTTGCCTGTAGCAGCAAGAGCGCACGGGCACCGTTTGTTTCATCATTTGGTATGGTTACAGTTGCGCCGTCTTCAAGGGATTCAAGGTTGTCAATTTTTTTGCTGTATATACCAAGCGGTTCAATATGTACAGCCCCTATAGAGACTAAATCCTGGCCACTCTCTTTAACATAGCTTTCTAAAAAAGGCAGGTGCTGAAAGAAGTTCGCGTCAAGCTGTTTTTCCGATGTAGATGGGTTTATCAGCTCGTAACCATCAAAAACGGTGATTTCCAGCTCAATGCCCTGGGCTTCTAAGTCATCCTTAACTAAATTAAGGAGCTCGCTATGTGGGACTTCTGTAGCCCCAACAACAATTTTGGTAAGGCCGGCCCCACTTGTGCTTTCTGGTTGTGAAGCAGGGGCGGTACATGAGGATAAAACAATTGTTAATGCTAAAAATAAGAATAATTTTTTCATAAAATCACCTTTCTAATATTTTTTTACCCACTTGCTTATAGTATGGGTTAAATTAACTATATTATTAGAAGCATAGCTACCTATAGTTTGAATAAGCTGGACAAAAATAATTAAAATTAAAACTGAGAAGAATAGTGTGTCTGCTTGGAACTTTACATAACCATATCGGATAGCAACAGGGCCTAACCCTGTCCCGCCGACTGTACCGGCCATAGCGGAATACCCAACAATATTTATTACCGTAATTGTTATGTTTGAGATTATGCTTTGTGACGACTCCGGTAGCAATACCCTTGTTACTATTTGAAAAACGCTGGCACCCATTGCTTTTGCGGCTTCAATAACCCCACTGTCGACTTCCGCAAAGGATGCTTCCATTATCCTAGCTACGAACGGTATAGCGGCGATAGTTAACGATACAATAAATGCATTGTTTCCTATTGAAGAGCCAGCTATTAGTTTAGTAAATGGTATGATAATAATTATCAAAATTATAAAAGGCATGGAGCGCCCAATATTTACAATTGCTCCAATAATAAAGTTTAAAAACCTATTAGGCCTAAGGCTGCCCGGTTTTGATAGATATAACACTATGCCAAGCACAGTGCCAATTATTATGGCAAAGAAGCTAGAGTAAAAAACCATTGTGAGCGTATCAATAGTTGCAGGCAAAATTAAAGCTTTAAGTTCTGCGGCACGGTTAGATGTCATTGGCAACCACCTCCATTAGCAAGCCTTCAGAAGTAAAGTAGCTTGTTGTGTCTTTAATTTTTTCTCCGCTTCCGCGTATCTCAATTATTAATGTCCCGATAATTGTACCGGCTACTTGCTGAATGTTTCCGGCTAGTATAGCTATGTCAACATCAAATTTTTTGATAGCGTTTGAAATATATGGGTCAACAGAATTATCGCCAATAAAATTTACTTTAACTACATAGCTATTGCCTGTGAGTATGCCGCTATAGATATCATGAGAAAGTAAAAGGTTTTTGTCTTCAAAAAATGATTTAGCCAAAGCTGTTTTAGGTTTTACAAAAACATCGGTTACATTGCCTTCTTCAATAATCTTGCCGGACTCCATAACAGCAACCCTTTCGCATATATCTTTAATAACGCTCATCTCATGGGTTATAACCAGCATTGTTAATTGAATTTTTTTGTTAATCTCTTTTAACAGGCTTAAAATTGAATGGGTCGTAAGTGGGTCTAAGGCGGAAGTAGCTTCGTCACAAATTAATATTTCCGGCCTAATTGCCAAGGAGCGGGCTATGCCAACCCTTTGTTTTTGGCCGCCTGATAATGTAGCGGGGTATGAGTTTTTTTTGTCTGTTAGGCCAACTAATTCCAATAATTCATCAACCCGGCTGGTAATTTCGCTTCTTGAAATATGGTGGATTTCTAACGGGAATGCAATATTTTCAAATACTGTCCTGTTCATAAGCAGGTTGAAATGCTGAAATACCATGCCTATATTTTTTCTTGCTGTGCGCAGTTTTTTTTCTGATAACTTCGATATATTCTTTCCGCCAATTAAAATTTCCCCGCTTGTAGGCTTTTCAATTGATGATATGCAACGCACTAATGAAGATTTGCCGGCGCCGCTAAGGCCAATTACCCCAAATATCTGGCCCTTTGGTATTTCAAGGCAGACACCATCTAATGCGCAGATATCTTTGTCTTTGCTTTTATATATTTTTACCAGATCCTTGACTATGATCAACGAAGGCCCTCCTTTCTTTTATAATAATATGTTTTGGGTAATAAAAAACTCCCGCCACCGGCTAAGCCAGGGACGAGAGAAAATCACGTGATTACCACCCTAATTCGCAATAGCTTCACAGCTATTGCCTTAATAAGTACGTGCGGCAAGCCGCAGATACTATATTGCTGTAACGTGCAAAAACGCCATAGCCTAAAGCAAAAGCCATCGGTATGGAACTCCAAGACCATGTTCACCTAAAATGCATTATATCCCACTCTCAGCATGCGTGGACTCTCTGAATAAGTTTTTTAGGTTACTCTTCTCTTCACAGTTTTTAAAAATATTAATTATAATTATATATATCTATAGCAATAAGTCAAGGGGGTGGCCTTTAAAAAATGCAGGAAGCTCAAAACCTGCATAAACAATTCATCCGGCGGGCCCTTGCCCTAAGCCATTAAAGTATGCTATTGCAAAACAAGTTAAAACTAGATAATATATACTTAATAATAATTATGAGGTGATAATATTGATTTACAAAAGAAGTGTTGACGAACTCAACTCGAAAATTAAACGTTTGCAGCAACAACTTATATGGCTTATTGTTTCGGGGGCCTCTCTTATTTTATGTGTTTTCATTTATTTTTCCTTGCCAGGGCCGCCTTTTTTAGAAACCTCTATTGAAACCTTTGGGTTTAACAATTTACTAAATTATATCATTTCATTAATAGTTTTAATATCACTCATAAATTATATTTACGCAAAGGCCCGGGCACTGCAAAATTTGAAAGAAGAGTTAAAAAAGGCACAAGTAAAACCGGGGCCCATTAAAAATGATACTGATAAAGGTGAAGGTTAAAAGTATAATATCTAAATTTTCTGCTGCTAAGAACAAATATATTTGTGTGGCATAGTATAATTTATAATTTAAATGGAGTAAGGTGGATTATATGTATAATGATTATTATGATAACGACTTTGGCCCAGCCCCCTTTGTTATAGATATAGCTAAGGCTACACAAAATAATGATTTGTACCGTTTAGCTTTATGGACTGGTATGTATCTACAGGCGACACTAATGAGTATACCCGTAGGTGGGGATGTCGGGTTAGAATCCCACCCAGCAACCGACCAATTTTTCCGCGTTGAAAGTGGTACTTGCTTAGTACAGATGGGTGATAGGAAGAACCATATGTATTTTAACCAGCCTGCATTTGATGACTGCGCAATTTTTATACCAGCCGGTACCTGGCATAATATAATTAATACGGGGAATACCCCGCTTAAATTATACTCTATATATGCCCCGCCAAACCATCCGTGGGGGGCTGCTGAGCCTACAAAAGAAGATGCGGATGCAGCTGAGGGGAAATATAATTATTAAATAGAATAGTTATTAATTAGAGAATATACAGCCAGCGTACATAAATAATATGGGCGCTGGCTATCTTAGCCTTAAGGCTTTTTTTTATTAATAGCCATACAGCTGGCAATAAAAAAACCTGAATAAAAAGAAACAAAGGAAACAAGGATATACAACATTTCATTACCTCTTTTTTATGACATGGGCAACTGTGCCATGAAATAGTCTGAATAATAACGGTCCCCTTGACGGTGTAAGTTGAAGATTCTTATTGAACTTAATTATGCTATGGGTTAAGGGCAACATATATTATTATTCATTATCCCCTATTAAGGTAATTATACACGAATACAATAACAAAATGCAAGACAGGGAAGTTGGGCGCTAAACCAAATAAGCTAAAAGTTGCTAAACATGACATTGTTTTTACTTAATTAATTTTGGTTAAATATTTATTGGTTGTTTGTTTTTTCCGTATCGATAATGCGTACCACTAAATGTGTATACGCTTACTTGCAAAATTTTTGGAAATATAGTATCCTTAATCAAATTAAGATTTGCTCTAATGCAATTGAGGATGAAAACTAATATTATGATAAATGTAGTTAATGTAACGAAGTCTTATAAATCAAAGGTATTAGACAATATATCGTTTGATATTGAAGAAGGGGGCATTATTTGTATAGCGGGGCGGAACGGCTCTGGCAAATCTACATTATTGCGGATTATTGCTTCTATTCTAGAGCCGGACAGTGGCGAAATACGTATTGACGGCACTAAAATAAATTCAAAGCTGGCAAAAAAGCATTTGGGATATGTAGCTCAGAAAAATTCTTTATTTGAAGAGCTTACTGTAAAGGATAATATAAAATTTTTTACGGGCGTTAACGGAAAATTATCTATGAAATATAAATTTGATGAGGATATACTGCAAAAAAAAATTTACCAGCTCTCAGATGGTATGCGCAAACGTGTTAATATTTTAGTTAGCTTGATAAATAACCCTGACTATTTGCTTATGGACGAGCCTACTGCGAATTTGGACCTTTACTATAAAAAGCAAATATCGGATATTATTATGGAATATAAACGCTCTGGAAAAACAATTGTTTTCACATCGCATGATGTTGGCGAAATGTTTTTGTGTGACAAGCTTTATGCTTTAAAAGATGGCAAGTTTATTTTTAGCGGTGCGCCACAAACACTTGGGCGCAATGAATTTGCCGATAAAATATATGATATGATAAAGTAGTGTTACTTAAGGAGGAAAATGATGGATAACGGAAATGATAATAATTTGCCACAAAACGAAGGGGAAGACATTAACATAAGTGGGCAGGGTTTTGAGCCAATAACTGATAATAACGGCGATGGCTTACAAAATGCAAGAGGTGATAACCTGGAACAGCCTGGTGAAGCAGGCTTTGAGTTTGATGGGGGAAGCACTGAAATTGAAGGGCCCCTTTCAGAAGAAAATGGAATACCAAATGGAGAAAATGAATATGGCGGAGGTTTAGAAATTGAACTGCCAACCGGCAATAACGGCGATGAAAAGAAAAATAGCGGTATAATTAAAATACTTATTGGTGTGGCCATTTTGGCGGTTATAGGGATTGGCGCTTTTACCCTATTAAGGCCTACGCCACAAAAACAAGCCCAGGCTGCAGTATTAAAAACTTTAAGCGCTATCCAAAAAACCTATAGTGGTGATCCTGCTATAAGTGCTATACTTGATGGCTCATATAAAACTACATTGTCATTTAATGGCCAGCAGGTAAGCCCGGAAGCTATGGGCATGGATTTTGATAATTTAACTTTTTATAATGACAGCGTTAACAAAATTATGGCTTTTGTTTTTAATAAAGGCGGTAGCAATGTGGCATCATTATATACTGACAACCAAGATGCGGCGCTGCTTGTTAGGGAACAAGCTTATTACATTAGCCCGGCAACCTTTGGGGCTGATTTTAATGCATATTTTGAAAATTTTAAAACCGAGTTCGAATCATTGGGCTTTAATGAAAATACCATACCTCAAGATTTTAGTTTGCGCTATGACGACTTAGCCCCATTTATTAAGCCCCAAGAGCAAAATAAAAGGGTAGGTGAATATACGCAGGTATATGTTGATTTATCTAAAAAAGCCACGTATGGAAAAGAAAGCGTTAAACATACTCTAAACGGGGCAGAAGTTAATGCAGATAAAATAACCGCTAAGATCACAGGCCCGGATTTGACAGCAGCTATGGCACAAATACAAGAAATTAACCAAAAATATAATGTTGGCACAGAAAATGGCACCGAAGCAAATGTTACAGACCTGCCGGCGGTTACGCTTGGTTTTGTTGTGTATCAGGGCACCCTTTTAGAGGCTTCAGCGATATCTGACGATTCCCCGGATGATGTGTATACCATTTCTGTTGACGAGTCAGGCGGATTGATTAAAGGGTTAAGCTTTACCGCCGCTAACTCAACAGTAGATACAACTGTGGGTTTTACAAATGAATCTGTTGGCCAGTTGTATAAATATGTGGTTTCTTTATCTTCAGCAGGTACAACATTAGTATCTATGGATGTTGTATATGACAGCACTATTACTGAAAATAATTTTAGCATTAATGTACCTGATTTGTCAGCATTAGTCGGGATGCCTATACCTGTTAGCTTAAATGGCAATATTACTAAAACTGACGGGTCATATGAACTTTATATAGGTACATTAGATATGTCTGTCCAAGCGATTGAACTTGATATGTCGATAAAAATAGAAAAGATGGCTGAGGCGGTAGCTGTCCCTGAAGCTACAGAAAAATTTGACACAATAGGGCCGGAAGAATTGTTTTTTGATAAGTTTTTTATTTATTAGGCCTTTAAGGCTATACTTTTTTGTAATACCCCCTAGGGCACTAGGGGTTTTATTTTATTAGAAGGAGGGCTAATTATAATTTTATTAGTAAAAATTATCCTCACTGAGTATAAAAAAATACTATTCAACATTCTGGCCTCATTGATAATAATGTTAATACTTGTTGCGGGCTTTGAAGCAATAGAAAAGAGGCAGGCATTAATTGAAAGTTTTACATTTGGGGTCGTAGTAGAGGACAAAAATGAATATATGGATATTATGTTAAATATTTTATTTAGCCGTGAAGATTTAAAAAATATAATTAGCTTTGAGAAAATGGATGCCGAAACAGCTGCCAAAAAGCTTAAGGATGGCCTGATCCCTTGTTACATTTTAATTGAAGAGGGCTTTACCGAATCTGTGATGACAGGGGAAAATAAAAACATAGTTTTTTCTGGGGACCCATCCTATAGGCTTAAATATAATATTGGCGAAGCCCTTGTAAAAGCGGGGGCGGCCTTTCTCACGTCATCGCAATCTGGTATTTATAGCACATTGGATTACGCTTATAAATATGGCATACAACATAATGTCATCCAAGAAGAAATTGTAATGGCAATAAACCTTGAGTTTGGCAAAGCATTAATTAGCTATAAAGACTATTTTGATACGGAGCTAATTAACCCATTCGGAGATTACCCATTAAAAACCCATTATTATTATTCTGCACTTATATTTATGGCCATAGTGTGTGTCGCGCCGGTAGCAGGTGGGGCTAAGAAAATATTTGCCCCGGAGGTTTTGGACAGGCTTAAGGTTTTAGGGTTTGATTACTATAAAATATATTCTATGGCATATTTAGCGTGCCTAATTATTATTTTTGCGCTTTTGTTGCCGCTGTTTATGGTATTTAATTATAAAATATTTTTCTTGGCGGTAATGCTAAGCTCGCTTGCTATTTTTACTTCAGCTATGTTTAAGGGTGCCGCCCCACAAGGGCTCTTTATATTTTCTATGGCATTAATTATGTTGTTTATTTCAGGCGGCGCCATCCCAAAAGGTGTTTTGCCGGGTTTTATTAATAAATTATCTTTTTTGGCAGTCAATGAGTATTTTATTTATGAAGGCTTGAAAACAGGTTTAATTTTATATACTACAGCATTTTTTACAATATTAAATGGAATTGCACTCGGCAGTTTTAGGTTTGGGGGAGGTGGTTAATTGTTTTATGATAAAATTTTAATAAGGTTAAAGCTTTTTGTTAATAGGGCTTATATTTTATCGCTCTTAATTATGCCCGTTTTTATCATCTTCATATTAACAAATGTAGACTTAAATACTGAAAACAAAATAAATATTGGGCTTTTTTATGAAAACCCAACTATTAAAAAAAATATCCATGGGCCATTAATCAGCTATTCTGAAGACACAATAAATTTTATTGTTTTCGAAAGCGAAGAAGATTTAATAGGCAGTGTGTCTTCTTACCATGTGGATTGTGGCTATAGCTTTAAATCCGGCAGCTACAAAAAATCAATAAAGCTTTATAAAACAAACACAACGACCTCAGACACTGTACTTAATATTTTTTTGTCATCGCTCGCTGTACGAAATAGGGCTGGCGAATTAGGGGCCAGCGTATTAAAAAATTACCTGGAGGAGGTCAATGTTAGCGAAATACAAGAAGGCGCACTTAAATATTCTGCCGGCGGGCCATTGATGAAAATTCGGTATGACAATATAGATGGGGGGGAAACAGAAGCGGTTTCATTTGATAATTTGTTTTATGGCTTATTTGCCATATCCGCAATGTTTATTTCAATACTAAACGCTTCTTGGCTAATTAATGAACGGGGTTCAGAAATTTATGGTAGGGTAAAGCTTTCGTGCCCCTATATGGAAAATGCAGTTAGCCAGTTAGTAGCCTTGTTTTGTGTAAATATATGCTATTTATTTATATGTAACTTAGTTTTATCGGCTGTTTATAATACTAACTTTAAAGTTTTCAACATAATATGTGTGGATATCTTGTATAGCCTGTGGATAACTTTGATTTCTTTCCTTTTGGGCAGGTATTTTAAAAAAGATAATTTTTTAGTGCCGTTGGCGGTGTTTGCATTTATTTTTAATTTTGCAGTTAGCGGGGCAATTGTGGATATCTCAGAAATTTTGGGCCAGCTAGGGTTTATAAAATATTTTTCTGTAGTTTATTTTTATCTAAAGTTACTGGCTATATAACAATAACCGTTTATAAATTTTTTCGTTGCTGCCGCTATCAACGGCTATCATAAAAGGGCCATTGCCATTTTTCTAGGCAGGGCCCTTTTTATAATAGTTCATTTGGCACAGGCTTGAATTGCTACAGCTTATTTTTATTGTAATTAATGAGGCAGCCAGCCAATAAGATTTCCCTTTCTTTATCAGACAGTTCATTTAACGAAAGTTCGATTTCTAAATTGTTTTGGCTTAAAATATAAGCCTTTATTTTATTACTATCGTTTGTTATTGCACCCCTAACCCCTGGTATATAAATATAGTCGCCAAGCTTAATAAGGCTCAGGGATTCTGTTGTGAACGGCAGTATGCCCCAGTTGATTAAATTTGAACGGTAACGTTTTGTTGCATACTCAGAAACAATATTGGCGTAGGTACCGAGCACTTTTTGGCAGGATGCAGCTTGCTCGCGGGCGGAACCATCCCCGGGTTTAACGGCTGCAACCGCCGACCCGAATGAAGTTATTGAAAAATCGAGCCCTTTGAATTCTGGGGCAAATTTTTCGATATTTTCCCCATTTAGCCTAGATTTTTCTATCTCCTGTGCCGCCTTTGCTTTCGGGACATAACCCGGGTCTTTACGTGACAATGTAAATTCTGCAAGCTTAAGCGGGTTAGAGCGGTAGCTCGATGTTTCCCCAGAAGGTATCAATTCATCTGTAGTGGTAACGCTGTCAGTAATATATGAAACTACTTTTAATAGCATATTATCTGTGAGGGCCGGCATCTCTGGCCAATCAGATATATTTGGGCCATATTTAAGTGCATGGCCTGGGTTAGGGTTGTTATACCCATTGTAACAGCGGGCTTTATATACGCTTGAATTAAAATAATATTTCCGCACCTTAGTTTCGTATTCACCGGCGCAGGTTAAGAAGCCACCGTTTAATGCAGTGGCGGCTATAGATTTTGCGTCCATTAAAGCAACGCCTGCCATTTGGTTTTCAGAGGGCTTTGAACCATCCCTGTTCGGAAAATTACGTGTTGTGTGCCTAATACTTAAAGTACCATTACTAGGGATATCCCCGGCCCCAAAACAAGGGCCGCAGAACGCAGGCTTAATGATTGCCCCACTGGACGCTAAGCTTTCAATAACCCCATTTTTAACAAGCTGTAGGTAGACAGGCTGGGATTCGGGGTAAAGCGTAAGGGCAAATTCATCATCCCCAAGCGCATGGCCACCTAATATATCTGCGGCAGCGCATATGCTTTCATAACTTCCGCCGGCGCACCCGGCGATTATACCTTGGCCAACCTTCAATTTGCCATTTTCAATGCACCCACTTAAGTCTAATTTGAGGCTGGGGTCATGGATGAAATTTAGGCTATCCTCTGAAACTTTAGATAAGACCTCGCGCAGGTTATCGATTACATATTCAATTTCATATACATTGCTTGGGTGGAACGGCATAGCTATCATAGGTTTTATTTTAGATAAGTCTATATCAATGAGCCCATCGTAATATGCAGTATTTTCTAAGCATAGCCTCTTATAGCTGTTGCCGCGGTTATGGGTTTCTAAATATTCTTTTGTTGCTTCGTCAGTCTCCCAGATGCTGGACAGGCATGTCGTTTCTGTAGTCATTACATCGATGCCGGACCGGAACCACATACTCAAATTCTGTATGCCGCTGCCCACAAATTCAAGGACCTTGTTCTTAACAAAACCCGAGCTGAATACTTTGCCTATCAGGGAAAGGGCAACGTCATGGGGGCCTATGTTTTTAGCGGGTTTACCACTCAAACGTACGCAAATTATTTCGGGGTAGTTAATATCATATGTTTGGTTAAGGAGCTGTTTTGCTAGCTCGCCGCCGCCTTCGCCGATTGCCATGGTACCAAATGCGCCGTACCTAGTGTGCGAGTCAGAGCCTAAAATCATTTTTCCGCACCCGGCAAACATCTCGCGCATATAAGAATGTATGACTGCCATATTAGGCGGCACAAAAATCCCGCCATATTTTTTTGCGGCAGAAAGGCCAAAAACATGGTCGTCTTCGTTAATTGTGCCGCCAACAGCACATAATGTGTTATGGCAATTTGTTAGTACATAAGGCAAAGGGAATTTTTCCAGCCCGGATGCCTTAGCTGTTTGTATTATCCCAACATATGTTATGTCGTGTGAAGCCATAGCGTCAAATTTAATTTTTAGCTTACCCATATCTGTACCGGTATTGTGGGCTTCCAAAATTTTATATGCAATGGTGTTTTTTTTGGCTTCTTCCTTATTTAAGCCAACATTGCCTAATATATTATATTTGCTGCCCAAGAAAACGCCGTGGTGCAAAACCTCCATAATAAACCTCCTAAAAACTTTTTTTAAAGTATAGTAGAATTTATTGATTTAATCAACTAAATTAGCATGGTATTTTTTTGCCCTAATTGGTTTGGTGGTGTTATTTACTTATTTTAGAAATTCTGATATACTAAAAAAAAATTATAAGGGGCGTGGTTTATTTTGGAACTTCATGTTTTTGATACTATTCAAGAGGCTAGCCAGCTGGCGAAGGATGTTTTTGTTAAAGCTATTAATGAAAACCCCGGCTGTTTATTAGGGTTAGCAACAGGCAGTACACCAGAGGTTTTGTATGGCCTTTTAATAGAGGCATATAAAAATGGCGAGGTATCCTTTAAGGATGTTAGAACTGTTAACTTAGATGAATATGTGGGCCTTGGGCCAGAACATAACCAAAGTTATAGGTATTTCATGAATTCAAATTTATTTGACCATATTGATATTGATAAAAACAATACCAATGTGCCGGATGGCATTGGTGGGCCGGAACAAAATGCAAAAAAATATGACGCGCTTCTTGAATCGCTTGGCCAGCCAGATATACAGTTATTGGGTATAGGTGGAAACGGGCATATTGCTTTTAATGAGCCCGGGTCTTCGTTTGATTCTACAACCAGCATAATTGACTTAACTGAAGAAACTATAAAGGCAAATTCCAGGTTTTTTGAAAATATTGATGATGTGCCTAAAAAAGCGGTAAGCATGGGAATAAAATCAATCCTGAAAGCTAAAAAAATATTGCTCTTAGCCTTTGGCGAAAGTAAAGCCCAAGCTGTTAAAGATATGTTTGAATTGCCTGTTACAGAAAATATGCCGGCAACTGCATTAAAAAACCACCCAGATGTAATGGTTATCGTTGATAAAGCGGCAGCGTCACTTTTATAATTATCTGAGGTATTTAATTTTTGTTACAACAATTATGGTGCAGCTTTGCGGCTTGGTTTTAGTTAGCAGGGCTGTGCTATTTTTATTTGCTGGCCATTTTATATAAGCGGCCTGAAAATATTCTACAAATAATTTAAATAAGCTTGAAATAATCGTAAAAAAAATATATTATAGTAGCAAGTTAGTATATTATGGTTAATAATATTGAAATATGTTTGAAATTGTTGGCATTATAATAATTTATTTGTGTTTTTTTGGTTATTGTGGGCTGTAACTTAAAATGGTATAGGGTTTTGATGTATATCCCACTGGGCTATGATATTTTGGGTAAATGCTACAAAAGCAACAAGGGAGGTATAGTGGGGATGTTTACAAAAAATGTTTTCTCAATAGATTACGATTTTTCCGCCATTGGCTTAGGGTGCCGGTCTTTCTCGGGAAAACATTATTGGAGTACTTATGATGAAGCAGGGTCCATACAAACTATTAACACTGCATTGGGTTGTGGGGTAAATGTTTTTGATGTTTCGCCGACGTATGGAAATGGGCATGCTGAATCACTATTAGGGAAAACACTGTATGCATCAAAAAAAAGGGGGAGTGTTTTTCTTATCACAAAATGCGGTATTATTTTGGAGAAAAATAATAAAATACGTATCGACCTTTCACGTGAAAGTATTTTGAAATCCATAGACGAAAGCCTAAAACGCTTAAAAACTACGTATGTTGATTTGTATTCATGCCATTTCCCTGACCCGAATACAGATATCGAAGAGACTATGGAGACATTGGTTTTTTTGAAAAAACTAGGTAAAATCCGGTATATTGGTTTTACTAATTTCTCTGAAAGCGAGACTAGGAGGGCGCTTAGGGTCGCAAAAGTAAACGCCGTCCAGGGGCTTTATAATTTAATTGAACGTAACCCGCGTTATGTGTACAATTCTGCACTTAGTTATTTAGTAGAAAAAGACCTTTTTCCGCTTTGCCGGGAAGAAAGTATGGCTTTTTTCCCGTATAGCCCTTTGTTTCACGGGGTATTGACAGATAATTATAGGAGGCATTTGTACGGCAATACCGACATAAGAAAGGATGACCCAAAGCTATCAAATGAACGCTTAAGGGCATACTTATCGTTATTGGAAAAATTAGAAGCTTTAGCTAAAGAGCTTGGCAAAACAGTGAGCCAGATAGCTATTAATTTTTTGATCCAAAAAGATACAGTAACCTCAGTCCTTGCAGGGGCAAGCAACCCAAGCCAGTTAATTTCTAATTTGCACGCAGTAAATTTTATGCTTGGGCCAGATGAATTAGATTTGATTGATAAATATGTAAGGGAGTTTAGCTTAAGTACAGGCGATATATTCCAAACAGTATAGAAATGGGCCTATAAGATAGGCATAAGAAAAGCCTATCTTATAGGCCCATTTTTTTAGGTTTCATCATACAAAAATTCAATGCTCCTGTTCAAAACGTTTAACCTCAAAAATAATTGAACTGCCATCCCTTTTAAAGGTAACGTCATCAACCATAAGGCCTACTAATGGGAGCTGGTCTTCAGAAGAAAGCGAGGATTCGCCAGATAGCTCCCAGAATGTTTCTTCCACATCAAGCTGCCTATCTATACTTATATTTTGAATTAGGTTTTGAAAATCCTTGTCATTAATTTGGCTGGCGTCTATACAAAATTTATAAACGGATGTGCCTTGGGCGAAACCTATATTAATATCGAAGTCCCGGCAGCCCTTCTTAAAACAGTACGCCAAGATTTCGTTTAAGATTTTTAGGTTCTTCTCAAGTTTAAAATTCATCTGAAATATCCTTTCTAAGGGCAGAAATTATAGGTACAACGATTAACGCTATAAACCCTGCGGCATAGCCATTATTATATAAATTAAGGCCTTGGTGTAAGGACCCAACACTGGAAACCAACAGCACATGTAAAAAACCGCATATAAACCCGGCTATTGGGCCAAACTGGCCTGCTATTGGGGCCAAGGCTGTTGAAAATAATATTGCTAGGGAGTTTGAGCCGGAAGCATGTGGCTCAGTATTGAAGCACGCTGCCAAAATAGCGCCGCCCATAACTGGGTAAATATTTTTTATATGCTTACCAAAGGCGCCAAACCCGATTATAGTAAATATACCGCCAATAACTGGGCCGTTAAAATCCAGCCCAAAAATTTCGGCTACAAGGCACGC
>JAITVM010000268.1 GCA_031285815.1 Clostridiales bacterium
TGAAAAAGAAGATTGGTTTATCCACACTTTGTTGAATTTAAAATCCTGTATACCGGAAGAGATTGCAAATTATATTTTAAAATCTGCAAAAAGCCGGTCTGGTGGTAGGGTAAAGGATGATATGACAGTTTTGGCAGCGCGGGTTTGTGAGAAATATTAAATATAGGCTTTTTTTCTAGGAGGGGGCAATATTTTGAAAAAAGAGAAAAAGGTTATACTAATAAACGGGGAGAACGATGATATATATGAGCAGGCGATATTTGTAGTACGCAATTGCGGGTCCGAACCCGAATCGCCGGCTATCCTCATAAATGAAGCCGAAAAAATAATAAATAACTATGTTATGGATGTGGATAAGGCCGAGTTTGTTAATATAGAAAAGAAATTATTTTGTGGCCGCCATAATAGCGGGGCCGACAAAAAAGGCTTTTCTGATAAAAATGATTTTGAAACAACTGTAAATTATATAATGTTAATGTGCTGTGTTGTAATTATTTTAAGCCTCATTCGGATTTTAGTTTAAAGAAAAAAATGGGGCTTGTAATCTAACAGTTATACAATTAATAAATAATTGTGTAACTGTTTTTTTTATGTACAAACTATGAACAGTATATGAACGCCCATTCTTAATTTCGGTTTAATATGCCAAATTTGAAATATTTATGGAATAGGCGAAATGAATACATGTTGAATACGCAAACAAATTTTGGCGATATTTTCATTTATAAGGATAATCACTCTTAGATAAGAAGTTTTAATAATTGTACAAAGGGGGTAAATTAAAAATGGGCACTAAGAATATAAAGTTTTTTGTATAAGAATACGATAAAAATTTGAAGAAGTATATAAATTTCAAAAAAAAATATAACACATGCTATACAAGCGTAATTTACTTATCTAAGTTTTGTGGCCAAATACCAAATTACAACATTCAAATCCTTGTGATTAAGTTTGGCAGGTTTGATGGATTGTGTCGATTGAGTAGCTCTCGGCTACGTTTAAACAAAACCCATGTGCGGTATAACTTTATTCTATAAAACTATATTGCTACAGGGCTAGGAAAGGTATAAAAGGAGTTTTTTTTATGGCTGACAAATTTACTCAACTAGAGATAAAAATGTTAGGCGAATTTGATATATTGGTTGACAACAGAAGCGTACTTAACCAATTGACAAGGCTGCCTATAATAATAGAACTCTTACAGTATATGATTGCTAATTATGACAAAGAGTTATTGCCTTCTACGATCGCTGAAGATATATGGCCGGATAAAGACTACCAGGATACTAACAAAGTACTCAGGACGTATATTTACCGCCTAAAAAAATTCCTCTCTGGCAGCAACTCGTTGCAGCTGGACATAAGTGGATATATTACTGTAACTAATATTAGGGGCAGGTATAAGCTTTTAGTGTCAGATGAGTGTGTCTTTGATATCCGGCTGTTTGATACAAAATGCAAAAACATGGACACGCTGCTTAAGAACACTAAATCAATTGATGACCTTAAACCTATTGTATCTATATATAAAGGCGATTTTTTAAAAAATACCCTTTACACGCATTGGGCTATACCGCTTAGGAATTTATACCTGGATAAGTTTTGTAAGCTTATTAATATAATAATCAAAGATTATTATGATAACGGTAAATTTAAAGAGGTTATAAAATATTGTGAACAGATATTTGAAATTTATGATTTAGATGAAGTATCAAATATTTATTTTTTAAAATCACTTATGCAAGAAGAGCGTATTAATGACGCATTGCAGCATTATTCGTATATAACGAGCAAAATGTATAATGAACTCAGCATAAAACCCAGCCCGGAATTAAAAGAGGTTTATAACCTGTTAAAAAAGCCGGACCTAGAAAACACTTCAGAAGAAAAACAACTACCAAGTGAAGTTGTTGCAATGAACTCAGTTCAAAACCTTTTTATGAAAAAACTCCCAAGGACAATGAGGAATTACAAATTAGACACAGCGCCGACTATGGCTTTAGGCTTGTTCCAAATTAAAAAGAAAAGTAATCAAACTGTAACCCAAAGTGAGAGTAATGGGTTGTATAATCAGCTTAAGGTCTTTTTGGACATTATTTTATTAAAAGACTATAGCTTTAGCGTAATAAGCAAAGACACCTTTGTTATTTTTTTAAGGGATATTAAGGAGGATTTTATATCTGTTGTTTCAGAACAAATAAACAATTATATTTTAAAATCTTTCGATAATGAATTAACATTTCAATTCAGCATTAGGGTTATTTCGCCTGGCAGTAAAAATATTGCCAATTTTCCAATTAAGGAGGGTTCAAAGGCTTGAATGGGACAACAAAACTTATATTTTCAGTAGTTAAAGTTGTTATGAATGTTTTCTTAACGCTATTAATAATCGCCATTAGCCTCTTAGTAGGGTTTACGTTTATGACAAATAGGAATAATGGCGAAATATTTGTCGCGACATCATACATTGTCCAGTCAAATTCTATGGCCCCAACCTTCGAAGCAGGGTCGCTAATAATAACGGCTGCAGTTAAACCAGAGAATGTCAAGGCTGAAGATATTATTACCTACAGGCCGGCGGATTATCCAGATACTAGGGTTACGCATAGGGTTAAAGAAGTCCTCCACGAAGATGGCCGGATTAAATTTTTAACTCAAGGCGACGCAAATAATACAGTAGATAATGCGGTAGACCAAGATAATTTAGTTGGGAAAACTATTTTTTGGATCCCTTCATTCGGGAATATCCTTAACGATATGAGGAACCCGTTTTTCGTGGTTGCTGCGTCGGTTCTTATAGCTTTATTGTTTGGGGTGCAATTTTTGACAAAAAAAAGTCAAGATTAGTAATTAGTGGGGGGTGTTTCTAATGGTGGTAAAAAATATGGTGGCTGATCCTAAAATAATCCAAATAAAAATGTTTGGGAGCTTTGATATCTTATATAAAGGCGAATCTATATTTAATAAGGGCAAACATACGAATAAAATTTTTGAAATTCTAAAGTTTATGATTATAAACAGCGAAAAAGAGTTTAGTTCAGAGATAATTTGTGAAAACATATGGCCGGATATTGAATACTTAGATGTACGCAATACAGTGACAACATATATATTCCGCTTAAATAAATTTTTAAAAGAAGGGAATAATGTTGGGGTTGACGTTTCAGATTATTTAAAGATAGTATGCCAAAAAGGCAGCTATAAATTAACAATAACAGATGACTGCTCTATAGATATAAAACAGTTTAATGCCCTTTATGACGAGATGGAATTCGAAAACGACGAAGCTAAAAAAATTGATATTATTTTAGAATCCATGAAGATTTATAAAGGCGAATTATTAAATGATTCTAGCTTTGATAGCTGGGTAACGCCTTTCCGGAATTATTATAGGCGTATTTTTTCTGAGATGAATAGGACAATCCTATCTATTTACCTCGAACGCAAAGAATACAAAGAAATTTTAAAGCTTTGCAAAGACATATTTGAAGTATCTGCACTTGATGAATATACTAATTTATATTACTTAAAAGCCTTGAACGAGCTGAATTATACAAATGAGGCCATAACCCATTATGAATATATTTCGTCTAGGTTTATTTCTGAACTTGGCCGCCAGCCAAGTAAAGATATGAAAGATATATATAATAAAATGAAAAATAAACGTGGGTCCGACGAATACTCGGATATGGCTACCGGTGTTTCTATAAACCAGTTGTTTGACGAGAATTCAGATTTTTGGAAAGTATTTTCGTCTGCGATTGATGATTATATGGACAAGAATGCTGAAACAAAGTCATATTCCATTGGATTTACTTATATAGAAAATACTAACGACTCTGAATTCAAAGTTGCACTGAGCGCTTTTATGAAAGCAATTCAGCGTGTTTTGAGAAAAGAG
>JAITVM010000308.1 GCA_031285815.1 Clostridiales bacterium
GATTCAGCTTCATTAGAAACAGGTATCCCGGGTAGCGTTACCGCCGGGCTATTCACAGTTGGGATGGAATGCGACAACGCACCGTTTAGCTGGCTACAATCCAAAAGCGGCAAAGGGGCTGTGCCCCTGGGGGACGGCTCATTTATCAACGGCTTTGAACCTATTATCGCTAAAAAAGCAGCTGAATCGTTGAATATGGAATTAAAAATTATTAAACTAAAAAGGGGCTCTCTGCTCAGTGCACTCAATAATGGCGAAATTGACGCCGTTATTTCTGAAATGCCTCCTACTGATAAACTAGCTAATTTCTTTACATTCTCAAATATTTATTATACAGCAGATTTAGTTATGGTAGTTAACTCCGATGGAAAGTACGCTTCAGCCTCATCATTAAAAGATTTCGGTGGGGCATTAATAACTGCCAAAACAGATACTACATATTATTCGGCAATCGGGCAAATACCAAACGTTAATAAAACAGAAGCCCTTCCGGATTTTCCCTCATTATGCTTTGCCCTAGCTTCTAATAAAATAGATGGTTTTGTTGTAAGCAGGCCAAGTGGCTATTCTGCAGCAGGGATCCACCCTGGCTTGGCAGTTGTCGAGTTTAATGAAGGCTCTGGCTTCAACCTTGGCAATAATGAACTTTCCTGTTCTGTTGCCTTAAAGCAAGGCAGTAATTTATTAAATGGGGTTAATGCCGCCCTTGGCAAAATATCAAACGAGGAGCGCGCTTTCCTTATGGAGGCTGCATTTAAGGCGCAGCCGAAAAACACTGTTCAATAGCCAAAAAATAATAATTATACTTTACCAAACGAACAAATAATATTTATTGGTTTTTTTCAGCTTATGCCCATTATTTAATAAATTATGGGTTAAACAAGCCGCATATATAATTTATTTTACTATATTTAATAAATATCCATCGCCTATGATGAACTTTTTTTATATGAGTTGAATATTATGGATCAAGACAAGTATAAAGGAGGTGTAGGAAAATGTATCTAGGTTATTATGGCGGTTATGGATATAGCGGCTACGGCTTTGGCAGATTTAGCTATGGCGGTTTTGGTTACGGCTGCGGCTGTAACAATGCTTGCGGAAACCCTTGTGGCAACCCTTGCGGAAACGCTTGTGGTTGTGCTTGCGGCAATGCTTGTGGCTATGGCAGAAGTTACAGTTACGGATACAGTGTTGGCCGTTCCTGGTGGTAGGCCGATTCTTTTTAATAGTTTAAACATGGGCCTGGACAAGATTTATATTTATTAAGGCCTGAATAGCAATAAAAATAGATAAAAGGGCAAAGCTTGGTCATTTACAAGCTTTGCCTTAATTAAAAAAATAATAATAAACCAGTTATTTTATTCGCGTTTTAAATCGTAACCAAAATTTTTCAAATAAAAATCGCTATCCCTCCAGCCTTTTTTTACCTTAACCCACAATTTCAAATTAACCGGCTGCCCAAGAAGGCGCTCTATCTCATATCTTGCCCTAGTCCCCACTTCTTTTAGCGCAGACCCATTTTTGCCAATTATCATACCTTTATGCGAATCCTTTTCACAATAAATAGTAGCTTCTATATCCATCAAGCCCTTGCCCTGCCTCTTTTTCATCTGCACTATTTCCACAGCCGCCCCGTGGGGCACCTCATCTTTCATTATGTGCAAAATCTTTTCCCTAATTATTTCAGAAACAATTTGGCGCTCTGGCTGGTCTGTAACCATACCCTCCGGAAAATACATAGGGCCCTCTGGCAGCCGCCCCCTAACAAGTTTCAATAATAAATCCAGGTTTTCACGGTTATATGCAGAAATAGGCACGGCTTCTTTAAAATCAAACAAGTTTTTATAAGCAGATATAACTTCAAGAATCTTTGTCTTTTCGACCATGTCAATCTTATTGATTACTAAAAAAACATCAGATTTGACCGTTTTTAATTTCTCTATAAGTTCCAGGCCAGAATCCGGGGCTTTTGGCTCAACCACAAATAATATTATATCAACATCCGCTATTGCCGAACTGGCCGATTTCACCATATAATCGCCTAATTTCGACTTGGCTTTATGAAACCCTGGCGTATCGATAAATACAATTTGGTAATCTTCTTTTGTAAGCACAGACGTAATTTTATTCCGCGTCGTCTGCGGCTTATTTGATATAATTGCTACCTTTTCCCCAACCAGCGCATTCATTAGCGTTGATTTCCCAACATTAGGCTTGCCTACAATAGACGCAAAACCTGAGTAAAAATTTTTTTCCAAGCGTGCCACCCTCCCATATATAGCATTAACCAAACTTATCATGGTTACGATAACCTAGATTTAAAATCATCATACCCAAAAGATTTGACAAGGTTTATTTCCCTGTTTTCACTTAATACGGCTATAGATGGGAGGTTCATGCCATTAAAAGTATTATTTTTTACCATAGTGTACAAAGCCATGTCACAAAACACAAGCTTATCACCTGGCACAATTTTTTCGTCAAATGAATAGTCGCCGATAATGTCACCTGCTAAGCAAGTCGGGCCACCTAACCTAAAAGAATATTTTTTTACCCCTTGCCCCGCCGAGCCAATGACAATTGGGCGGTAAGGCACTTCTAAAACATCTGGCATATGGCATGCTGCAGAAGTATCTAAGATAGCTATGTCTATGCCGTTGCGTACTATATCTAAAACACTTGAAACTAAAAAGCCAGCGTTTAAAACCACAGCTTCCCCAGGCTCCAAAATAACCTCAACGTTATATTTTTCTTTTACCCGCCGTATTTCTGATATTAAAAGGCCAAGGTCATAACCTTCACGCGTTATGTGGTGCCCGCCACCAAAATTAAGCCATTTTATATTTTTAAAATATTTTGAAAATTTACCTTCAACCGCTTTAAGTGTCACTGCCAAAGCGTCAGAATTTTGTTCGCATAGCGTATGAAAATGTATGCCATCGATTGGTTCTGAGCAATCAAAATTATCAATAGTAACACCAAGGCGCGAACCTTCTGAACAAGGGTCGTAAATTGCCTTGCCTTGTGTAGAGGCTTCTGGGTTTACCCTTACACCAACAGAGTTATTTTTAAGCCTATGCCTGAATTTCTTGAGCTGGGCAAACGAATTAAAGACTATATGGCTACATATACTTGCCACTTCGTCAAATTCGTGGCTTTGATAAGCCGGCGAAAAAATATGGTTTTCTTTTTTAAAATACCCATGGCCAAGTTTTGCTTCAAAAAGCCCGCTGGCAGTGGTACCATCTAAATATTTAGCTAGTAGCGGGTACATTGAAAACATTGAAAAGGCTTTTTGCGCCAGTAATATTTTGCACCCTGTTTCATCTTTTACATATTTTAAAATTTCTAGGTTCTTCTTTACCAGGCTTTCATCAATTATATAAAAAGGGGTCTGTAAATCATTGTCTGTATATAGCATGCCTATAAAACCGTTTCGGGGTTAAAGTCTTCTTTCCAAGGCAGCCCCTGTTTATTCAGCTCTTCCATGAATGGGTCCGGGTCAAACTGTTCAATATTGTAAACCCCGGCACCAGCCCATTTTTTTGTCAAAAGCATCATTGCGCCGATCATAGCCGGGACGCCTGTTGTATATGATATTGCCTGTGACCCCAATTCTTTATAGCACTCTTGGTGGTCGCAAACATTATAAACATAATAATTTACTTCTTTGCCGCCTTTTAGCCCTTTAAAAATGCACCCGATATTAGTCTTGCCTTTAGTGCGCGGGCCGAGTGACGCAGGGTCTGGCAATACGGCTTTTAAAAACTGCAGCGGCACTATTTGCTTGCCCTCAAATTCAATAGGCTTAATCGATGTCATCCCAACATTTTCGAGGCATTTTAAATGTGTCAGGTAACTTTGCCCAAAGGTCATAAAAAACCTAATCCGTTTAATGCCTTTAATATTAAGTGCCAATGACTCAAGTTCTTCGTGGTGCAGGAGGTACATATCCTTTTCGCCTATTTCCGGAAAATCATATACACGTTTTATTTCCATCGGTTCCGTCTCTACCCAGCTGCCGTTTTCCCAATAGCTGCCTTTAGCTGAGACTTCACGTATATTTATTTCCGGGTTAAAATTAGTAGCAAAAGGGTAACCATGGTCGCCTGCATTTGCATCTAAAATAGCTAGGGTTTCAACCGTAGCAAAATAATGTTTCTGTGCGTAAGCTGCAAATACGCCTGTCACGCCGGGGTCAAACCCAGAACCTAAAAGCGCAATAATGCCAGCAGCTTTAAATTTGCTTTGATATTCCCACTGCCATTTATACTCAAATTTTGCTGTATCTAAAGGTTCAAAATTTGCTGTGTCCAGATAGTTTGTCTTTGTAGCCAAACAAGCGTCCATTATCGCCAAATCTTGATACGGTAGTGCCAAGTTCATTACAATGTCTGGTTTAAAGCTGTTAATTAGGCTAACAAGTTCATCAACTGAATCTGCATTAACCTGGGCGGTTGATATTTTTGTACCACCACCTTCAAAACGCTTTTTGACCGCATCACATTTTGATTTTGTCCTGCTTGCAATCATTATTTCTTCGAACACGTTACTATTTTGGCAGCATTTACCCACAGCTACATGTGCAACGCCGCCGGCACCAATTATTAATGCCCTACCCATTTTTTACCCTCCTAATGCTATGTTAAACCCGGCCAAGAATAAAACTTGCGCCTTTTTTTAAATAGCCAACTAATCATTGCCTTGTTAGTAAAAGCTCACGTATAATTTTACATGCCGTAGCTGTCGAAACGCCGCTTTGGTCATAAACAGGGCAAAGCTCGTTAACATCCAGCCCTACTATATTTAGGCATTCCGTTTTAATAACGGCATCTAACAAATCCAAAAAACTTACACCGCCGGCTTCAGGGGTCCCTGTGCCAGGAAAAACAGAAGGGTCAAGTATATCCAAGTCAATCGTAAAATAAACCGGCTTGCCCCTTAACGCATCTATACAGTTGCCAAAATTAGATAAATTATATTTATTTAAATACATGTGTTTTTCAGCAAACTCAAATTCATGCCCTTCCCCTGAGCGTATACCAAACTGATATATTTTATTATCGCCAGCCAGTTCCCAGACACGCCTAATAACTGTGGCATGTGACAATTTTTCACCTAAATAGTCGTCACGCAAATCCGTATGGGCATCAAAATGTACCACATGTATATCCGGGTATTTTTTATGGGCAGCACGAAACGCACCCAGCGTAACAAGGTGCTCGCCACCTATCATAAATGGGGTTTTGCCATCATCCAGTATTTTTTCAGTAAACGCCTGTATTTCAGAAACTGCCGGGCCCGGTGCCCCAAACCTAAGCTCCAAGTCGCCTGCATCAAAAACAAAACTATCAGCCAAGTCCCGCCCTTGGTATGGGCTATATGTCTCTAGCCCATAAGAGTTGGCCCTGATTTCTTTAGGCGCAAACCGCGAACCCGGCCTATAAGACGACGTTGAATCAAAAGGGGCTCCAAAAAGGACTATTTTAGATTCATCATAATTTTTATCGCATGCAATAAAAACTTCAATATTCCTGTCCATACTACTCTTCAACTTCTTTCAGCATTTCCTGTACATAGTTAGGTAGCGCAAAAGCGCCGGCATGAAGCTTTGTGTTATAATAATCTGTTTTTATGCCCAATGCCCGCCACTCTGAAGCTGCCAAGCCCTTTATGGGGTGGTATTGTTTTGAAGCAAACCCAAACAGCCAATGGCCCGATGGGTATGTTGGGATATGCGCCTGGTAAACCCTACATATCGGAAATGATTGGGCAATACGTTTGTGCGCGCGCTTCATAGCTATTGCATCTTCAGCGTAAAACGGGCTTTCGTGTTGGTTTACCATTATCCCGTCATCTTTAAGCGCATTATAGCAGTTGCCATAAAACTCTTTTGTAAATAGCCCTTCGCCGGGCCCAAATGGGTCAGTGGAGTCCACAATAATTAAATCATATTCATTTTTATGTTTCCTGACAAATTTAAGCCCATCCTGATAATAAAAATCTATACGTTTGTCATCTAAAGCAGAAGCGGTTTTAGGCAGGTATTTTTTGCAGGCGTCTATAACCTGTTTGTCTATTTCAACAAGGTCGATAGATTTTATTTGCTTGTATTTCGTAAGCTCCCTAGCAACCCCGCCGTCACCTGCCCCAATCACCAATACCTTTTTAACGGACGGGTGTACTGCCATTGGCACATGCACAATCATTTCATGATATATGAACTCGTCCCGTTCTGTAAGCATCATATACCCGTCCAAAGTCAAAAAACGCCCAAATTCTTTTGATTCAAAAATATCTATCCTCTGAAATTCACTTTTTCCGGTATAGAGCTGTTTATCAACCTTAATAGAAAACAATACATATGGGGTGTGTTTTTCAGAATACCATAAATCCATGAAACCCCTCCTCCAACATTAAACGCTTAAACAATAATATTCAGTTTCTCGACTTGTTCATCTTCAGGCCCTGTAAGTAAACAGCCTTTTGCTTTTGAATATTCTATATATTCAATAATGTCTTTTGTTATACGTTCACCGGGTGCCAAAATCGGTATCCCCGGCGGGTAGCACATTACAAATTCGCCGCATATTAGGCCGGTAGCCTTTTCTAGGCTGACTTGCTCTTTGTTAGAATAAAATGCGTCTTGTGGCGGCAATTCCACTTTAGGCGAAATATATTCATGCCTTAACATACCGCTTTTATCTTTTTGATATATGCGCTTTATCTCAGATAGCGCCCCAACCAGCCTTTCTATGCCCTTATAGCTGTCGCCAATAGAAATATAGGCCAAGATATTGCCTAAATCGCCAAATTCTATTTGTATATCATACTCGTCCCTAAGCAAATCATAAACTTCGATCCCCGCAAGCCCAATATCAAATGTATTCACCGAGAGCTTAGTCCTATCAAAATCAAAAACACTGGACCCATTTATAATTTCTTTTGAATACGCATAGTAGCCGCCTATAGAATTAATTTCCTCCCGCGCATACTCTGTCATCTCCAAAACCTTTTCAAAAATCGGCTTGCCTTCAAGCGCTAATTTTTTCCTCGATATATCTAGGCTAGACATAAGCAGGTATGACCCGCTTGTAGTTTGTATTAAATTTATTATCTGCCTAACATAGTCTTTATTTACATCGCCAACCAATAAAAAAGATGATTGTGTTAAAGAGCCGCCGGATTTATGCATACTTACAGAAGCGAAATCCGCACCGGCCCGCATGGCTGGGGTTGGCAAATTATCCCCAAAATAAAAATGTGTGCCATGGGCCTCATCCGCCAGTACTTTCATATTATATTTATGCGCAAGCGATACAATACCGGGCAAATATGAACACACGCCATAATAAGTTGGGTTATTGATTAAAACAGCCTTTGCGCCCGGGTTGGCTTTAACGGCTTTTTCTATTTCTGAAAGCCTCATGCCTAGCGAAATACCTAAGCGCTCATTTGTTTCCGGGTTCACATAAACAGGTTCCGCGCCGGTCAAAATAAGGGCATTGATGGCTGAGCGGTGTACATTTCGCGGCAGTATAATCTTGTCGCCACGTTTGCATACAGACATTATCATTGCCTGTACAGAAGATGTTGTGCCGCCTACCATAAAAAAAGCGTATTTTGCCCCAAAAGCTTCGGCCGCCAATATTTCCGCTTCCTTAATTACCGAACTCGGGTGGCAGAGGTTATCTAAAGGCTTCATTGAATTAACATCAATGCCCATAGCCTGCTCGCCTAAAAATTTAGTCAGCTCTTTATTCCCGCGCCCACGTTTGTGCCCCGGTACATCAAACGGCACAACCCTCATAGATTTTAATTCATCCAGCGCTTCTTTAATTGGCGCCCTTTTTTGCCTGCCCTTTAAATCCCTCAAATAAAAAACCACCTTTATTTATATAGTGATTCCAAATTCAATAATTAAGCATATATATTTGTGCCACTAAAAATCTCAATCATTTCCTGCCTTAAATTAGTCGTGATAGTAAGGCGGGTTTTCGGTGGGAGTTCATAAACATCACTGTTAAAGAGATAATTCTGTAGCTGCAATTCTTTAATCATCATTT
>JAITVM010000311.1 GCA_031285815.1 Clostridiales bacterium
CTCAAAAGGTTTTCATGGAAATATAGTTTCGCAGGTTAAAGCGCTGGGGAAAAATTATGATGCGGTTTATGCCTGTGGCCCTAAATTAATGCTAAAAGCTATATCTGAATTAGCCGAAAGCACCGGGGCATTATGCCAGGTTTCGTGCGAGGCGCGTATGGCCTGCGGCTTTGGGGTATGTGTCGGGTGCGTAGTAAAGATAAAATCTAATGGTGGCTTTGCCTATAAAAAAGTATGTAAGGATGGGCCGGTTTTTAATGGCTGGGAGGTGGAATGGGATGAATAATATGAAAATAAATTTCTGTGGCATAAATTTTAAAAACCCAATAATAACGGCGGCAGGTACATTTGGAAGCGGTAAAGAATTTGATAGCTTGATAGATTTGAATAAACTTGGCGGGATAACGGTCAAAGGCGTCTCTTCAAAAGCATGGGGCGGGAACCCGGTGCCAAGGGTTGCGGAAACATATGGCGGCATGCTTAACAGCGTGGGTTTACAAAACCCGGGTGTTGATGCTTTTATTTCTGAGGATGCCCCATTTTTGAAAAAATATAATGTAGTAAAAATTGTTAATGTGTGTGGGCATTCAATAGAAGAATATGTTGAGGTGATACAAAAGCTAAACCATACAGAGGTAGATATGTATGAGCTTAATATATCATGCCCAAATGTTTCTGAAGGCGGGATTGCGTTTGGCACAGATACAAAATTAGTTGGTAATGTAGTATCTGCCGCCAAAAAAGCTGCACAAAAACCGTTAATAGTTAAATTAAGCCCCAATGTTACGGATATTTCTGAGATTGCAAAAGCGGCTGAAGGTGCCGGTGCTGATGCTTTGTCCTTAATAAACACTGTCCTGGGGATGAAGATAGACATAAAAACAAGGAAGCCTGTTTTAGCCAATAAAACCGGAGGCCTGTCCGGCCCATGTATAAAACCAATTGCGGTACGTATGGTATACGAAGCTTCAAAAGCTGTTAAAGTACCAGTAATCGGCATGGGCGGCGTTTTAAATTTTGAAGATGCGGTTGAATTTATGATGGCTGGGGCAAGTTTGGTTGCTGTTGGGACTGCAAGCTTTATTAACCCGCTTTCTATTGTTAATATAATCGATGGGGTTAACGGGTATTTGTATGAGAACAAGATTAATGATATTAAAAATATTATAGGGGTGGCTGAATAAAATGGTAGATGTAGAAAAAATTTTATCAGATACGGGGGCCTTACAAACCGGGCATTTTATTTTAACATCCGGAAAGCATTCGGGGCATTATATGCAATGCGCAAAAATAACCCAATACCCTGATTATACCGGGCAGCTTTGCGGTATGCTTGCGGATGGTTTTAAAGGCGTTAGTGTAGACGCCGTAATCGGCCCGGCTACCGGCGGTATTATAGTTGCATATGAACTGGCAAGGCAGCTTAATGTTAAAAGTTTGTTTGCTGAACGTGAGAATGGTGAGATGGTACTCCGCAGGGGTTTTGGTATTAATAAGGGCAGCAAGGTTATAGTGGCTGAAGATGTTATAACTACCGGCGGGTCGGTGAAAGAAGTTATCGGGCTGGTAAGCGGTATGGGGGCCGAGGTGGTAGGTGTCGCTGTTTTTGTAGATAGGTCTATGGGTAAAGCGGATTTTGGGGTTAAACTGGTTTCCTGTTACAAAATTGATGTTTTAGCATATGAGCCTGAAAATTGCCCGTTATGTAAAGAGGGCAGCTTGCCGGCGGGCAAACCGGGGAGCAGGGGGTTACAAAAAAATTAAAACTACCATACAAAAAACCCCGGCTATGCCGGGGTTTTTTGTATGGTTTCTTGCTACAAGGCCTGTTATCTGGTTGTGACACTTCAGCGGGCCTCGACTACTGTTACACAACCGAAGGATAGGTTTTTAGTGTACACAGTAGTCGAAAGCGCCCGCGAATTGCGCGCAACCTGGTGGGGCAAAAAATAATAATAAATTCCAGCCACGGCGCAACACCGCAGCAAAAATGCCAAGAAACCTAAAATACTTTAACAGTATTATGTGGCTATATTTTATCATAAGCCGGGCAAAAAAATCAAGCCTTTTTATTTTTTTCTATTAAACCCCTGGCTTCATCAATAATTTTCCTATACCTAATATTGTTTACGGAATTTAGCCAAGATGCCATTCCGGAAATTTGGTTTATGGTATGGCCTGGAACCTTGCCGGGCAATTTATTGGCATTATAAATAGCGGCCCTTAATTTTTTAACCCATATTTTTGGTACGCCTAATTCATTATTATTTATTGTTACGCCTGTGACACATTGCCTATTATTAGGTTTTAAATAGCGGGTTTTTTCGGTATTTATTTTAAACCCTTCGTCTGAAACTATGCACTTGGCTTCGAAAATAATTTTTTGGGTATCCAAGGCGCCATTATTAAAGCTAAAGCTCATATCGTCAGCATACCTTGAGTATGAAAAATTATATTTTTTTGAGAGGCAATTCATTTTCTTATCAAGGCCCCTGCATAAAATATTAGTAATCATTGGGCTTGATGGGGCACCTTGCGGCAGGACCCTGGCGCTGGTTTTAATATACTTCGCCTGGCCGTTTATCTCTATGGGCATACGTTCACAATATGTGCAGACCATGGCCAATAAAGATGAAATATACCCGGAATACCCAAAGGACTTAAACATGCCCCTAACCCTTTCGAAAGTAATTGTGGGGAAAAAGTTTTCGAGGTCTATTTTAATAAGCAGCGCTGGTTTTTTTATATGGGCCTTTGCGCCGGTTACAACGGATTTTGTTTTCAAAAAACCGTGTGCATCATTAGAAACCCTTACTTTTTCCAAGATGAGCTCAAGGATTTTCCGCTGGGCAAATTTTAAAATTGGTTTAGGCGCGGCGATATTCCTCTCGCCGCCATTTTTTTTCGGGATTGTATAGCGGGAATAATTATCTGTTGTTACAACATCCCGATGATAAGCCAGCAGCCTTAAATTTTTATATTCAATGCCAAGTGTTGAGGCAAGGCCCTGGCAGTCTTTAATCACCGGTAGGTTCAAAGAAATTAATTTTAATTCATCTGTAGCTTTGTCAGAAAGGCCGCTGGAATAACCTTTGCCAATAAAAACTATTTCTTCAGATTTATGTTTTAACCAGGCTTCGGTTTTTTGCCCCTTATCAAGCGCTTTTTGTTTTTTGCGCTCTGCGCGCCTAGCAATGGATTCCTTCATTATCTGCTTAGCAATATCTTTGCGGATTTTTTCGTAATCCCAGGTTTGGTTATATTGATTTTTTATTTTTCTGAGCTCGGCGCTAATTTTATCCTTGTCTTTGTAAAGGCTTTCAAGCTGGGCCATTACCTGTTCGTGTTCTTTAAATAACCTTTCCCGCGCTATATAATCTTCTTCGCTTTCATTTTGCTGCCGCTCATATGGGGTAGGTAAATTTTCCGGCCAAAACCCATACTCTTGCATTTTTAAAAAGGTAAAATCTTTTTTTCCTAAGCTTTTAACAGAATCACGATAATTTTGCCGTATATTATCCATTAGAGCAACATCTCCATAACATCATTGATCTTATATTCACGGTTATGCTCCAGCCCCAACCTCGTAAATTTAGCTGAAACAGCGTACAGCGCCAGAATATGGGCGCAAGGGGCTGAAATATTTCTTGGCCCTTTATTAAATTCCCTGCAGGTGCATGTTAATTTTGCTATTTGGCCGTCTTCGTCTATCTGTAACCCTGTATCAGTAAAAGCATATTTTTCGTTATAGGTTTTGTCTTGCCGGTATTTATAATTATGGTAGCGTTCGTTTAATATTTTATATTTATTTTTAAATATAAAATGGCCGGAATCTGACAATTCTATTGAAAAATTTTCCATGTTCTCATCAATAAGGCTTTTTACCTGTAATTCAATATCAGATGACTTATATAATGCCTCAGGTATTGGTTCGGAAAAAAGTTTCCGGAACCGTATTTTATTATTTATTGGGTCAAAATACCCTTCGCCGCGTTTAAAGAGGCTGCCTATCCCGGATATTGCTTTGCTTTTAGGGGCGTCAATTTTTGTAAATAAATCTTCTTTATTTACAAAGCGTTCTGTTTTTAAAAGCTGATAGGCCTCATCATAATCACCTTCGCCAATAAACCCGCCCATTATATTAAATGCTGTGCCTTTTACCCAGTCGTTGGCTGACCAGGATGAGAAGCCTATTGTCATTTTCATTTTGCCAAGGTCGGCAATTATAAATTGGGGCATGCCAAAGCCAAGCAATTTTATTTTAAATGATTTAGCTAAAGGGATGAGCTTTTCTGCCACAAGCCAGCGCCGCCGGCCCCATATCTTTTCTTCCCTGCTGTTTTCGCCTAGGTATTTGGATGTTAATGTTAAGCAAATGCCAAATGGCTCAAAGGTGATTTTTATTGGTTTATTTTTTTCTAATGACCATTTCATATAGCGCGGGCTTTCATTTTCTTTATGCCGCCTTAAAAATGAACAAATATCGTATAGGTCAACGGGGGCAAGCTCTATGTCCAGCCCGTCTAAATATGCGGCTGAAGAAACTTGGGTAAAGCCTTTTACCCATGATTCAGGCAAATCTATTTTTTTCTCAATATGTTGCGGCACGGTTCCGCTATCAGCTATAAAGCCATCTGGGTTTACCGACAGCTCAACGTTTGAGTATGTCCTAAAGCGCTCTAATGATTTGGCAAGCTTAGCAGAGAAATCAATATTAGTAGTGCCTAGCTTTGGCTCGCCAATCATTTCGAATTCATCCATTTCTATTGATAAACAGCCATATATAGACTCGTCAAGCGAGAATGCTTCAAAAGAGACTATGTCGGGGTGTACTGTAATAACCGGGTCTAAAACAAACCATAAATCCAAATCCCTATTTTTTAAAAAGGACCAGAATTTCCTCTCCAAATTATAATAATCTTTCCAGGCGTCATAAGAGTCGATTTGTTTTGACAACTTTCTTTTTGTTTCCAAAAGCCTATTTATTTCAGAATCCTTGTCAAATATTTTAGATGATAAAGTATCCATCTCGCCTTCCAGGCTTTTGCGTATGCCCGGCACATATTCTTTATGGGCATATACCCGCCGTTCAATTTCGCTATCAAGCCATACAAAAAATTCTTCACGCGGCTTTACCTCTATTTCTGAGTTGGAAATAACAATTTCCCGGAGCATCAGCATGGCATCCCTAAAAATAAGCGGGTTTTTTAGCCTGCCGTGAAATGATACAACTTCGCTGCGGGATAAATCGGGGCTAAGGCCTAATGTTGTAGAGCCATCCTTCGGCAGCAATACAGATGGGCCATTATATTTGTAGTTGACTTTCAACTAAACCGCTTCCTTTCTAATTTTTGCTAATGCCACAAGGGCCCTTTCAGAATCTAAAATAATATTTGACCCGCCTATGTTTAGAAGCATGCTTTCTATTTCTCCACGTTTATCAGGATTAATTTTTACAAAGCTTGGCAGTGCTTCATAAACCCTGCTTTTGCCGGCTGAAAGCCTGTTTGGCAAAAATAAAATTGATTTGGCGTAATATATAAAAAGTGGACTGTCACCGCCGCCCAAATCACTTATAAGGGCATTGATTTTTTCGGTTATAAAATTTTTAACATCTGGCGATGGGTGCTCTATCATTTGAATAAGGAATTCTTTTGGTATATGTTCATTTTTATAAATTTCTTCAAGCTTAGCAATTGCAAAGCCATAAACTTTTTCTACAGGTGAGTCTAGGATAATAGAATGGAGCCTTTTTTTATTTTCATTATCTAAGCTATCAAAAGCTTGTTTGCTTAACTCATTTAATGAATGCACATCAGATTCCATTAAAATTAGCAGCGAGGCAAACCTAGATTTTAATTGGCCAGGGTTTTGGGATATTATTTCTACCAATGCCTTTAATATATTTGGCGTGCCTTTTTCTAAAATATCAATAATAATACTGTCGTTTGGTATCTGGCTATTTTTAACGGATAGTAATATTGAAGATAATAAACTGCCGGCTCCCTGGCTTATTTCTGTCCCGGCTAAAAAGCTTTTAATTTCATCAAGCGGGAATAAAAAAATCATGTTTTCTATTAAACCAAGCGTATTTTTAGAATTAAGCCCTTTAATTAAACAGCTAAATAACTGCTGCTTTTGCGAATCTGACAATATATTAACCCTATTGGGTATATCCGGGGCAAATTCAGAATTTTCCGCATTTTCAATAATAGCGTAAAGGAAACCCAAGTATTCGGAAGCATTTAATTTTTCAATACCACGGAGGGCTAGGCCGGCATACTCATCCCCCATAAAAATTAACCTTGATAAATTAATTGGGCTTAAGTTGATTTTCGAGAAATAGGCCTGTGCCAAGTTTTGTATTTCTGGGTTATTGCTTTTTAATAGCTTAAATATTATATCAACGTCATAATCATTTTCCGACCTTAATTTATCTATTATTAACCCGCCGGCTAATTCACAAACAGGCCCATACTTAGAATCGCTGAGCATTATTAGTTTTTCAAGCGGAAGCGCCGATAATTTTTCTTGGTTTGTAGGGCTGATTAGTATATGGTACATAGCTTTTGAAATAACATCTATCTTAGCCATGGACGCAATTTCAACAACAAAGCCAAAATTTTTGTCCCAAATTTCAGGCATAAACTCATATCTCCCGTTTCTGTTAAGAAACTCGTTTACCCTACGGGAATTAATATTGAGGCTATAAAATAAATAATGCTTGATAAAATAATTAAATTGGTAATTGCCATTAAATTTGCAAATGTAGTCGTTTTCTGTATAGCTCAGTAAAAGGCTTTTAATAGCAAGCATAGATTTTTGGCTATCTTCTATAAAATAGGAATTGATTAGCCGTTTTAGCTGCCTTCTGAAATATTTAAGCGGTTTCCCTTCGCCCCGGCCAATAAAATAATACACAAGCCTCGGGGCATCTAAAAAATAGGCTACCCTTCCAATAACATCCCTTAAATCATAAATTTCAGCTTCTTGGATAGTATTTTTAAAATTAACTATATTTAGCGAGAACCCATCGGTATATAAAGATTTTTTATAGCGCATTGGGTATTTTATTTTTATAGACTTTCTTTGCTCGTAGTTATATTCATAGTAGTAGTCGTTAAATTTACCTTGCAGGGAATATTTACGGTATGCCATAGCCCCAAGCCATTTATCTTCTGGTATTTCTTCACCGTTTAAAAAACCTAAATGAAGGTCCATTTCGTGGTAGGTTTGTTGGAGCTCTTCAATTTTGGCTTCCCTTTGCTTAAAGGAATCAATATATATTGAGGCGCAGCGCTTAAGGCCATCCATATAACTTTCCCCGGCCCAATTGCTGCTATCAACAAGGGTATTTTCGGCTTCATTTAATAAAACAGGGTTGGATAGTTTTGCAAGCTCAAGGAATAAACCGGAAATTAATTCACAGCTCCCGGTTTTAGCTAAAAATTGATAAAGCTCTTTTGGGGGGGTTAAGCCCATAAGCTGTTTCAAATATTTTTTACGCATATATAAGCTGGTGTTGCTATATAAGCTATAGATAATATCATAATACTGGGATAAACCACTACTTAAATTAAGCAAGCTGTTTGGGTTTTCTACAGGTGTGAAATTATAAAATTTTATTGAAGCGGCCGCGTTATAATAATCTTTATATGTTGATTCAAAGTAGGGTAGGCTGATTCCCTGGCTACCCAATTGTTTAAAGCTGCCTAAAGATGTATCTTTATCATGTGCACGCCAAGTATAATATTTATATAAATCTTTTTTATAGTACATTTTTAAATCTTCAACATTGCTTCTGTAGCTGTGCGTTATTTTAACTGCCTCGAAAGAGGGGAAGTGGCCTTTGGAGCCAGGGAAAACAACATAATGGGTAAAGGTAGCATTTTGTTCTAAAGTATCGCTATTGTTGGCCTTATGTTTTTGCAGCCCGTATAAGAATAAAAAACTCGGGCTTCCTAAATTATCTTTCCCC
>JAITVM010000017.1 GCA_031285815.1 Clostridiales bacterium
CTTCTATATAATCAAAGGAATCTATGTATGTAACATCTAGGCTGGCTTTATTTTCATAGAAGTTAATATATTCATCATTGCCCCTTTCGGCATAAAGCTTTTCTTTTACATAAATTAATACCGAAGCCTTTTCCCCACGTAACTTCTTGATAATTTCCCTACCCAAGGATAATTCTATCCTTTTATCCCGTATTATTTTTCTGTCATCTACTTTATACACAATACCGCCATTAAAGGCAACCCCATATGCATTTTCACCAGAAATGCCAATGATATCTTCAAACTGCTTCAATTTTAGAAATGACCTGCCTGTACAAAGCATTATTTGGACGCCTTTTTTTTGGGCCTTTTTAATTGCTTCTAAGTTTTCATTAGAAATAATTAAATCATCACCAACAAGTGTCTTATCAAAATCTGTAAATATTAATTTATACATATTCCAAATCCTTTCGCTCACGAAAATTAATTTTTACTATTTTTTTGTAAAATTGATTTCCATTTCCTTTTGCTTGACAACGCATAATAGTTAATATATATTAAATATAATATAAATCCGCTAGGGGTGCTTATTGTCATTTGATTGTTTTCCGTCATATGCGAAGCTGAGACTTTACCCTTTTACCTGATCCAGATAATGCTGGCGCAGGGAAGCAACCTTAACCTCTCCTGCGGAAAAACTTTAGGAGGTTTTTTTATGTCTACTTTTTTCAATTCTACACAAGGTGTTTTATCAGTTGCCGCTACTTCATTTCTTATACTATATTTATTTTTCCGTATACTCAAAGCTAAATATGTTATAACCACTAAAATTGTTACATACACTGCCCTTTGCTTAGCCCTCGCTACAATCCTTTCAAATATAACATTTTTCAGAATGCCACAAGGGGGAAGGGTGACTTTATGCAGTATGCTTTTTATAATTATAATAAGTTATTGGTTTGGGCCTGTCTTTGGTGTCCTAGCTGGGTTTATTAATGGGCTGCTTCAGTTAATGTTCGACCCTTATATAATGCACCCTCTCCAGCTTCTACTAGATTATCCATTATCATATGCTGCATTAGGGTTAGCCGGTTTGTTCCGTACCAACAAAAACGGTTTGCAGATTGGTTTTATTTTCGGGGCCTTTATGAGATTTTTAGTAACCGCGTTTTCAGGGTTCATATTTTTTTCTGATTATTTAAGGGAACCCATTGCTAATTTAATATATACAGTCCAATATAATATTTCATACATCGGCGCGGAGGCCCTGATAACTTTGTTTATTATAAATTTTGCCCCAATCAAAAACGCAATCAACTTAATAAAAAATAGTTTAGTACTTAATGGTGTTGAAAATCAAACGCAATAGGAAATTTTAAAGCAGAGTTTAACTCCATATAAAATACATTTGCTTAGCATAAACGTAGAGAAATTCTCTATGTTTATGCCGTTCAATTCACAGTAAAACAGAGTTATACTCAATGCAAAATCAAAAAATCTTTTTCGAATTTTTCAAAATCATTATAAGCCTATCCAATTCTTCATTAGAATAATATTCTATCTCTATTTTCCCCTTACTCTTCCCATCTTTTATATTCACCTTCGTACCCAATAAAGATTTTAAATCAGTTTCGATATTTTTATATTTATCCTTCGGATTAATTTCAACTTTTACTTTTTTGATTTCAAATTTAGGCGGGTTATTTATAATTTGAATATATTCTTCAGCTTGCCTGGCAGACATTTTATTTTCTATAAAATTCTCGCATACCGAAAATTGTTTTTCACTATCTGTAACCTGCAAAAGTAATTTACCATGAGTCGCAGATATTTTGCCTTCAGCAATAAAATTCTTTACCCTGTCATCTAAATTAAGGAGGTTTAGGAAAGTAGAAATTAAAGACCTGCTCTTACCAATTTTGTTGGCTATATCTTCTTGGGTAAAGAAAAATTCATCCATAAGCCTTTGATAACATTCTGCTTCTTCGATGGGGTTCAAATCTTCACGCTGAATATTTTCTATTAACGCAACTTGTATTGTGTCCACTTCATTATAGTCTTTAATAATAACAGGCACTTCTGTTAATTTAGCAATCCTGGCCGCCCGCCACCTACGTTCCCCAGCTATTAAGGAAAAATAAGCCCCTTCATCCTTCACTAAAAGCGGTTGTATAATCCCATAAGATTTAATTGACTCTGCTAATTCAGCCAACGATTCATTATCAAAAAATTTTCTCGGCTGGTTTAAATTTGGCTCTATCTTATTAATATCAACAAGGACAGCACCAGATTTTTGTTGTTCTTCACTTTCTGCAGAAATATTACTGATAGGTGTTGATATAAGGGCATTTATACCTTTGCCCAAACCTTTTTTCAAAATTTCCCCCTCCTTGTATCTACAATTTTAGCAAGGATCTCATATGCCTCCGCACCTCTGGATTTTGGTTCGTATAATAGAATTGGAAGGCCATGGCTAGGTGCTTCAGATAACCTTATATTCCTTGGTACAATAGTAGTAAATATATCAGAAGATATATTTTGCTTAACATTTTCAACAACCTCTAAAGAAAGCTTAGTCCTGCCATCATACATAGTAAAAACTATACCTTCTATATATAATTTTGGGTTCAAGCTATTCTTGATTAAATTTACTGTATCAAATAATTGTGATAGGCCCTCAAGTGCAAAGTATTCACATTGCATAGGGACAATTATAGAATTGCTTGCAACTAGGGCATTTAAAGTTAAAATATTTAGGGCAGGCGGGCAATCGATAATAATATAATCATAAACCAGCTCTAAATGGCTGACAATATTTTTTAAAATATATTCACGTTTGGTAGCTGAAAGCAATTCTATTGTAGCACCAGAGAGGTCTTTATCTGCCGGGATAATATCTAAATTAGGAACATTGGTCGCTATCTTAGCACTATGTATGTTCTTTTCACCCAATAATAATTCATATATTGTATTATTTAGGTTCTTCTTTTCAACTCCAAGCCCTGACGTGGAATTTGCTTGTGGGTCTAAATCTATGATTAAAACATTTCTGCCAAATTTGGCAAGGTAGGCTGACAAATTAATAGCAGTCGTAGTTTTGCCGACCCCACCTTTTTGATTGACAATAGCCATTATCTTACTCAAAAAGACACACTCCCTATTTATCTATAAAATTAGTATATCATAAAAAGATTTTTGTTTAAACAGTTACATATCACGTTTGTTAGCTAGGGTAGGGCAAATAAAAAACAAGCCTTTATAAAATATAAAAGCTTGGCAAAAAATTTACTAAATAAAAAAACTTTTTTTAAAATCTTATAAATAAAAAATTTATGGTACAAAAATTTCTATCGCTTTTTGTATATTACGAATTTCAACCGGCATTAACGGGCCGCTTTCACCATCTATATCCGTCTCAAAATGCTCTGGGTTTGATGAGAGGGTATCTATTTTGATATAATTATCTTTAAAATAAATTATATTTGGATCATTCAAATAATCGCCGGACACAACCCTTAAAAATAAAACTGGTATTTCAGATATAGGCATAGCCCTAAAACCTACAAATTCAAATAAGCCGTCATCAATTAGTGCATCTGGCGCCAATTTTTCAAAGCCTCCAGTACCACTGCTATTTAGTATATAAAATAAGTTAACATCTTCTTTAATAACTGTATGAGAGTTAGTTAAAATAAGAGGGATTGGCTCAAAATTTTGAATTTGTTCTAAACCTTTTATGTAATAAGCGAATTTTCCAAAAAAAGATTTAAATTCTTCTTCTACAAGATGTGATACATTAGTAAATAACCCAGATGCAAAAACATTAATGAAATAAGTATCATTAGCAAGGCCGATATCTGACATTTTTGTTTTCCCTGATGCAATAACAAAGCTTGCCTTAGAGGGCTCTTTCGGAATTTTGAAATAAGAAGCGAAATCATTGGCTGTACCAGCAGGTATTACCCCAAGCCTTGTTTTAATATTGTTCTTCATTATTGCATTTAAAACAATATTAATAGTACCGTCGCCGCCGCTAGAAACAATAACATCATAGTAAGACTTTTCAATATTTTCCAAATAACCATTAAGGCCCGGAGTTTTCCCTAACCTAAATAAAGAAACAATAAACCCATGCTGTTGAAAAATTTCTACACAGTTATCAAGCTCTAACCTAAATGACTTATTCCCCGAATAAGGGTTATAAACTAATAGCAGTTTTTTCAATTTTGTTAATCCTCCGTATTATATATATAGAATTATCATACATATGATCCAAAAATAAATCAATATTTAAAAATTAATTTTAAAAACAGATATAATTTCACCCAGCAAAACAGTAGCTATATAATTTACCAACAAGTATAATGACCCTAAAAAACATGCTATATTCATTACCCTAGCTTGATATGGCCTCTTGTCGATATCTATAAAAAGCTCTACTATTGATTGTATACACGCAATAATAAAAATTTGCCCAATAAGTGTTAAAAATTCGCTCATACATAAACCCCCACAAAAAATTGTTTAAAAAGCCTTTTATTATGGTATCATATATAATATATGGGAAAGGTTTCTGTGATATACTATTTTTGGATACGGCCAGTTTAAAATGATATAATTAATAAAGTATTACTTAAATTTGATTTTTATCCGAAACAATAAATATATTAACTTACGAAAGGGGAATTTCTTTGAAATTTAAAAAACTATTGATATGTGCGTCATTGATAAGCTTACCAATACTTATCAACAGCATAATATTTAAAAAAACAAATGCTAAAATAAATAAATCTAATAAAACATTTTATAATTGGCGGTTTGGAAAAATAAGATATATAGTTAAAGGGAGAGGGGAGCCACTTTTATTAATTCACGACACTATAGCCGGCTCAGGTGCCCATGAATGGGATAATACTATAAATGATTTGTCAAAACATTATACCGTTTATGCCATAGACCTTTTAGGGTATGGGTTCTCCGATAAACCAGAAATAACCTATAGCGCATATTTATATGTCAGCTTAATAAATGATTTTATCGCCAATATTATTAAAAAGAAAACCAGTATCGTAGTAAATGGCAATTCTTCTGGTTTTGCTATATTGGCTAATACATTTAGGCCAAACCAAATTAAAAAAATAATTTTGGTTTCACCACATGGCATAGTAACAAAAAACGAATACCCAAATAAAATTGACAGGGTTAAAAGGATAATATTTGAAATGCCTATTATAGGGACCAGCTTATATACACTCTTCACATCAAAAGTTTTTTCTAAAATATATTTAAAACGGTATATAGATAATATGGACAGCTCACTATTCAAAAAATATTATTATTCTTCACATTGTGAAGGGGCTTCGTCTAAATATAGCAATGCAGCTTATATTTCAAATTATTTGAATACGAATATAACAAAACACCTTTCAAGGGTAAAAACCCCAATACATATAATTTGGGGGAAGGGCGATGAAATTAACCCACTCAATAAATTCAACCATATTATTGAAAACTGCCCAACCGTTAGTTTATCAATTTTTGACACGAAATCACTGCCACATATAGAAGCCCCTGTATCATTTTATAAAACCTGTAAAATGTTCCTGGCTGGATAAAATAAAGTAGCCTCTCCGTTAATTTGGAAAGGCTGTTTTTTTATTCTTCTATATTGTCCTCAATATGGTCTTCAGATATTTTTGCCAAACTATTTACGGTTACATCTTTAGGCAAGTTAAATAATTTAACGCCCATAGTATTCCTGCTCGAATTTGCTATATCCGCTACACGCAGCCGTATAACTAGCCCTTCAGAATTTATTAGCATTACCTCTTCATTATCATTAACAAATACTATGCCAACTAGGGTTCCTGTTTTTTCAGTAATTTTATAGGCAATAGAGCCTTGTATCCCCCTATTTTTAACATTGAACTCAGATATCTTTGTACATTTGCCGTAGCCTAAGCTTGAAACAAACAATACCTTAGACTCCTTTTCCGCAACGCTTGCGCCAATGACATAATCGCCGCCACTAAGCCTTATGCCACGCACACCGGTGGCAGTACGGCCCATAGGCCTTATGGCTTTTTCATTAAATAAAGCAGCTTTGCCCCTATTAGTTGCAACAAATATATCCTGTGTGCCATTAGTTAAAAACACAGTAATTAACTCATCATCATCTTGAATATTAAGCGCAGTTAGGCCGGTAGTACGGATATTTAAAAAATGGCTCATAGAAGTCTTTTTAATAATACCTTTTTTGGTCACCATCATCAAATAGCGCTCATTTGTATCGGAACTAAAATCTACCGGTATAGCAGCAGCAATTTTTTCTTCGGAGTTAAGCTCTAAAAGGTTTACAATTGCCGTGCCGCGTGCGGTCCTGCCAACCTCGGGTATTTCAAAAGTCCTTATCTTGCGTACCTTTCCGAGGTTAGTAAAAAATAGAATTGTACTATGTGTATTAGTTACAAACAAATTAGAAACAATATCTTCATCCCTGGTTTGTATACCTATAATACCTTTGCCTCCACGGTTCTGGGATTTGTAGGTATTAAGTGGCAGCCTTTTAATATAATCTAAATGTGTCATAGTAACCACATTTGGCTCATCGTCGATTAAGTCTTCGAAAATAATCTCCGTTGCATCATGGACTATCTTTGTACGGCGCCCATCTGAAAATTTATCCCGTATAATTAAAATTTCATCTTTTATTATTGAATAAAGTTTATTTTCATCTTCCAAAATTAAGGTCAATTCAGCAATAAGTGCTTTTATTTCATTTATTTCTGCCTCAAGCTTCTCACGTTCCATCCCGGTAAGGGCACGTAAACGCATATCAACAATAGCAGTTGACTGTTCTTCTGACAAATAAAATCGCTCAATTAAACGGCCACGCGCTACCCTTGCATCAGCCGACGACCTTATTATAGATATTACCTCGTCAATATTGTCAAGCGCAATAATAAGCCCGTCAAGTATATGTTCACGTTTACGGGCCTTAGCCAGCTCAAATTTTGTCCTTCTGATAACAACATCTTTTTGGTGCTGAAGATAATATTCGAGCATTTGCTTTAAATTTAAAACTTTTGGCTCACCATCAACTAATGCAAGCATTATTATGCCAAAAGAATCCTGCATTTGTGAATACTTGTACAAATTGTTTAAAACAACATTTGGGTTAGCATCCCTTTTGATATCAAATACAATCCGCATGCCGTTTCTATCAGACTGCTCATGTATATCAGAAATCCCGTCAATTTTTTTATCCCGTATTAAATCAGCTATTTTTTCTTGCAGCTTAGCCTTATTTACCATATAAGGTATCTCATCGACGACAATCATACTTTTATTATTAACAGTTTCTATAACAGCATTAGCCCTAACTATAAGTTTTCCGCGGCCTGTCATATAAGCTGACTTTATTCCTGATGACCCCATTATATTGCCGGCTGTGGGGAAATCCGGCCCTTTTACTATCTCCAATAACTCTTGTATTGTAGTTTCACGGCCCTCGTCAATATGGTTGTCTATTATTTTTACAACAGCGTCAATAATCTCACCTAAATTATGTGGCGGTATATTTGTGGCCATGCCAACAGCTATACCCGAAGACCCATTTACTAATAAATTAGGGAACCTAGAAGGCAGCACCTCAGGCTCCAGAAATTCCTCTGTATAGTTTGGTTTAAAATCAACAGTTTGTTTTTCTATATCAGAAAGCAAATGCATTGCTATCTTGGAAAGCCTTGCCTCTGTGTACCTTTGCGCCGCAGCACCATCACCATCAACTGAACCAAAATTCCCATGCCCGTCCACAAGCATATACCGCATAGAAAATTCTTGCGCCATCCTTACCATGGCATCATAAATAGATGATTCACCGTGGGGGTGGTATTTACCCATTGTGTCGCCGACAACACGGGCAGATTTTTTATACGGCTTAGAGGGGTCTAAATTAAGTTCATTCATTGCATATAAAATACGCCTGTGGACAGGCTTTAGCCCATCCCTTACATCAGGCAGCGCCCTAGATACTATAACAGACATAGCATATTTTATATATGAGCCCTTCATTTCTTCCTCTAAAGAAACATCGGATATTTTATCGTAGTCCATTTCAAGCCTCCTTAATTTCACCCAATTGGTTTTTTAATATAATCAAATATTTTGATTATATATCAAGAAAACCAACGGATTTTGCGTATTTGCTTATAAACTCCTTCCTCGGCTCAACTTTGTCCCCCATAAGCCTTGTAAAAATATCGTCTGCTTCCAATATATCATCCATCCTGACCTTTAATAAAACACGCTTGCTAGGGTCCATAGTTGTATCCCAAAGCTGGTCCTTGTCCATTTCGCCTAGCCCTTTATATCTTTGGACGTCATCATTTTGCTCTTTGCCCAATTCTTTGTAAAGGCTTTCAAGCTCATCGTCGGAGTAAACATAATATTCTTTTTTGCTGGATTTCCTATATAACCTATAAAGCGGCGGCTGGGCTATATAAACATAACCGTTCTCTATGAGTGGTGCCATAAACCTATAAATAAACGTAAGCAGTAGTGTCCTAATATGCGCCCCGTCATCGTCCGCGTCTGTCATAATAACTATTTTATGGTACCTCAGCTTAGATATATCAAAATCATCATGTATGCCTGTACCAAATGCTGTTATCATAGAACGGATTTCTTCGTTAGATAAAATCCTATCCAGCCTGGCCTTTTCTACAGTTAAAATTTTGCCCCTTAATGGCAATATAGCTTGTATATCCCTTGTCCTGGCATTTTTAGCGGAACCACCCGCACTATCGCCCTCGACAATAAAAATTTCACATTTGGATGGGTCTTTTTCTGTACAGTCTGCTAATTTACCTGGCAGCCTACCGCTTTCCAAAACACTTTTGCGCCGCACAAGCTCACGGGCTTTCTTAGCGGCATCCCTTGCACGTGAAGCCATAATGGCCTTTTCTACAATAATTTTGCCCTCTTGGGGGTTTTCTTCCAAAAAATATTCAAGCTGCTCGCTAAGTACAGAGTCAACCGCCTGCCTGGCTTCAGAATTGCCGAGCTTCGTCTTTGTCTGGCCTTCGAATTGCGGGTCGGATATTTTTACAGAAATAACAGCCGTTAGGCCCTCCCTTATATCTTCCCCCAGCAAGTTCTTATCCGCTTCTTTTAAAAGGTTAAACTTCCTGGCATAATCATTAACTGTCTTAGTTAGCGCATTACGGAAGCCGGTAAGGTGCGTGCCGCCTTCTTGGGTATTAATATTATTGGCATAAGAAAAAACGTTTTCAATAAACCCTTCGTTATATTGCAACGCAACCTCAACAAATACTTCTTCCTTCTTGCCTTCGCAATAAAAAACCGTTGGGTTAATAGGCGATTTATTTTTATTTATATCGGATACAAATTGGCTTATGCCACCTTCATAATGATAGGTCACAGATTGTGGCTCTTCGCCCCTCAAATCAGTCAAACTAATTTCCAGCCCTTTTGTTAAATAGGCTGTCTCTTTAAAACGCTTTTTTAAAACCGCGTAATCAAACTCTATATTCTCAAAAATAGTATTGTCAGGCAAAAAACTGACTAATGTACCACGGCCATCAGCCTCGCCAATTGCTTCTAATTTTTGGACTATGTCGCCCCTTTCAAACCTTTGGCGGTATATTTTGCCTTCCGTAAAAATACTAACTTCTAAGTAAGATGAAAGTGCATTTACAACAGAGGCCCCGACACCATGTAAACCACCGGACACTTTATATGTCCCGCCGCCAAATTTGCCGCCGGCATGTAGAAGCGTGTACACAACTTCAACGGCCGGGATACCCTTTTGAGGGTGGATACCAATCGGTATGCCCCGGCCGTTATCTTTTACTGAAACAATATTGCCTTTATACAAAACAACTTCAATTTTGTCACAAAAACCAGCAAGCGCTTCGTCTACCGCATTATCTACAATTTCATATACTAAATGGTGTAGCCCCGTTGATGTTGTATTGCCTATATACATGCCCGGCCTTTTCCTAACAGCCTCAAGCCCCTCTAAAATCTGTATATCACTAACATTATACTCTTCCGACATTAAAAACTCTCCTTGAAGAAATGATAACTCAATTATACCATAAAACTTGGGCCTTCGAAAGTAATATTACCATTTTGGACATGAAAAATGAAAGTTTTTTTGCCTGCCCTGGATATTATGTCATATGCCCCCGTAGTGGTTATTATCGTTTGGACAGGCATAATATTTCTTAATATATAATCTTGCCTGCCTATGTCCAATTCTGAAAGTACATCATCAAGCAATAATACCGGTGACCTTTTTTTCAATGATTTTATTAACTCAACTTCTGCTAATTTAACAGCCAGGGCACAGGTACGCTGCTGGCCCTGTGACCCGTACCCCCTTACATCATAACCATCCACAATAAATATAATATCATCTTTATGTATACCAAGGCCGGTTGAGCCTAGCTGGATATCGCGCAGCCTATTTTTTATCAGCTTATCTTCATAATTTTTGATACTCAGGCTCGGTTTATAGTTTATCTGCAGCGCTTCATTATTATGCGAAGCCTCGCCATAAATTTTGCCGGCTAAGCCTGATATATGTTCTATAAACCCTTCCCGGGATTTTATTATTTCGCACCCATAGCAAGCCAACTGTTCATCCCAAACACTTAATGTACTTATTAGCGCCGGATCCTTATATATTGATTTTAAAAGGCTGTTGCGCTGCTTCAGCACTTTATAATACTGCTGCAGGTTATAATAATAAATATGGCTTAGCTGGCATAATTCCATATCAATAAAACGCCTGCGTATTGATGGCGCCCCCTTAATAAGTTCAAGGTCTTCTGGAGAAAAAACAACAACTAGAAGATGGCCAAACAAATCCCCCAGCTTCTTAAGCGGTACTGAATCTATGGCTACCCCCTTTTTATCATTGCCTTTAAGGTGGACATCTATCTTATAGTTAGAATATTCATCACATACATGTGCTTTGATATGTGACTCTGTTTCATTGAACATAATTAATGCCTTTTCAGAGTTGGCACGGTGTGACCGGCCTGTCCCACATAAATAAACCGATTCAAGGAATGAAGTTTTTCCCTGCGCATTATCCCCATAAAATACGTTTAACCCATTATTCAAGTTAACAGAAATATTTTTCATATTACGGAAATTGTTAATTGAAATCTTATCGATATACATAATCAACCGCCGCCCACAACAAATTCCTTGCCCCCTGCTTTAATTACGTCGCCTGGGTATACCTTTTTCCCGCGCATTAAACAGGTTTCGCCATTTACTGATACATTGCCGCCTAAAATAAAATATTTTGCCTCTGACCCACCCGAAACAATACTGGCTAATTTCAAAAATTGACCAAGCTTTATAAATTCTGTATTAATAATAATTTTATCCATAATACGCCTCCCTATACTTATATTAAAGCAATAAAAACCGCGCAATGCGCGGTTTTTATTGCTTGATATTATTTGGCTAATTTCTAAGCCTTAAAGGTAATACTAAATACCTATGGCCCGTAGCCCCGTTGCCTATAATTGTACAAGCGCTAAGCGCTGTTGTAAAATATATACAAACATCCTCTTCATCAATAACCTTTAAGGCATCAATTAAATACCTGGGGTTAAAAGCAATCTCTAAAGCCCCGCCCTCCACATCTGCACTAACTTCTTCGTAAGTCGCGCCAATTTCGGAATTTGATGAAACAATAAGCAAATCGCTTTCAATTTTAATTTTTATAGGGTTCTTTTTAATATCTATTAACGAGGAGCGTTCTAAACAGTCAATAAAATTTACCCGGTTAAGGGTCACTTTTATATTATAGTCATCCGTAAATACTTGTTCATAATTCATGAACTCGCCTTCAATAAGCCTTGATACAACAATACATTTTTCTGTTTCAAAAAGGGCATGTTTGTCGGTAAAATAAAAATTAACTTTATCATTAGGCCCACCGGGCAATATCTTGCTTATTTCATTCAGGGTTTTGTATGGGGCAATTACTTTCGAATCGCCAGATGAATAAAATAATTTTGCAGAGCGGTTGGATACCCGGAAACCATCTACCGCAACAATATTCAAGTTATTGTCCTGTATATCCAGCAATTCCCCAGTAAAAGTAGCTTTTGATTCATCTGTTGATACAGAGAAAATTGTTTGGCGGATCATATTTTTAAAATCAACAGAGAAAATTTCGTATCTGTTATGTTTTTCAACATCGGGTAATTCTGGGTACTCATAAGCATCCTTTGCCAGCACATTAAATTCTGATTTAGCTGATTTTATTTGGGTTACATGGTTTGAATCAGTTTGTATAGAAACAAAATCGGCCGGAAGGTGCCTGACAATATCCATTAGAAATTTAGCTGTAATGCACACTTTACCAGGCTCTAATACGTTAGCTTCTAAATATGATGTCCGTATGCCCATTTCCATGTCATTAGCTGTCAGCCTAAAACCATTTTGATCGGCTTCTAATAAGACGCATTCTAAAATCGGCATAGATGATTTATTTGAAACCGCTTTTGAAACTAAGTTAAGACCTTCAAGCAGTATTTCTTTTTGGCATGTTAATTTCATATGGTTACCTCCAAGGCATTCATAAATATATAAGCCGTTTTGGCTAAAGTTTTACCATTGTTTTAAATGTGTATAAAGATATATATATTATAATTATTTTAGTAGTAGTAGTAGTAGGGGCTGTGGATAAGTTGATAAGCCTGATTTGGCGCATAATTGTAGTGTTCCTGCTGCAAATAACATTGTTGATAACATTGTATAATATATTTACTTATAGACAGTATCAACAACGAAAAACTGGCTGGGGTTTTATTAACAATTAATGCATTGTTATCAACAGGTTAATCCCCCTTAATTTTCTTTTCTAATTCAAGCAATACATTGTATACATTTTTATCATTTTCCATCTCAAAAGTTATTTTGTCACATGCATGGATAACTGTTGAATGGTCGCGCCCACCAAAGCAGTCCCCCACTTTTGGCAAAGACATATCTAATATTTTTCTTGTTAAGTACATTGCAATCTGGCGTGGGTAAGAAATATTGGCATTACGCTTTTTGCTCCGTATATCTTCGGTAGTAATATTATAGTAATTAGATACGACATTTTGGATAAATTCCGGCGTGATTTCTGGTTTAGTCTGTGCTGATATAATATCACGCAATGCATTTTCGGCCAGTTCTATGGTTATTGGGTTATTGCATAGTGTGGCAAAGGCAATAACCTTGTTTAGTGCGCCTTCTAGTTCACGGATATTTGAGACAATATTTTTAGCAATAAAATTAGTTACTTCTTTTGGTATCCTGGTATGGTCTAGCTCTGCTTTTTTTTCTAGTATGGCAACCCTTGTTTCATAATCAGGGAATGTTATATCCACAATCAGGCCGCAGCCAAAACGGCTCCTTAGCCTGTCTTCAAGTGTCTTAAGGTCTTTTGGCGGCTGGTCGGAGCTTATAACAATTTGCTTATTGGCGTCATACAAAGTATTAAAAGTGTGAAAAAACTCTTCCTGCGTGCCTTCCTTTTCTGATAAAAATTGTATATCGTCAATAAGAAGCACGTCTATATCACGGTATTTATTCCTAAACTCTTGGTTGCGCCGCTCCTTAATTGAATTTATCAGTTCATTTGTAAATGTTTCGCTGGAACAATATAAAACCTTGTAATTTGGGTCTACAGATAATATTTTATTGCCCATGCTATGCATAAGGTGGGTTTTGCCAAGGCCAACACCTCCGTATAAAAACAGGGGGTTATAGGATGTTTTCCCAGGCGCGCCAGAAACCGCAACACAGGCAGCATATGCAAGCTCATTTGACTTACCGCGTACAAAAGTTTCGAAAACATATTTTTGTTTTATGTTGCCAGCCATAAAATGATGGTTGCTTTTTTCAGATTTTGCAGATTCGGTTATATGTTCTGGCAAGACAAGCTTAATATCTAAATTCTTTTCTGTAACAGCTCTAAGATAAGTCGTGATAATTCCTATGTAACGCTGTTCAACGGTATTTTTATGGGCAGTTTCAGAGGCTTCAAAAACAAAAAAGTCGTCATTAAAATATAAAGGCTTTAAAGTTTTAATAAAAATATCCATAGCAATTTCGGTAAGCTCTTTTTCCAAGAGTTTGCATACTTCAACCCAATAATATTCAATTTGACTGTCCATTAAAATTCCCCCTGGAATATAAAATTGCCTGTTGATATGTTAATTGTTGATATGTGTATAACTAAAAAAATAAAACCCTGTAAAATTAGGGGGTTTTTTGTGCTAAAAAAATTATCCGCACAATAAACATGAATAAGTTACAATTATCAACAAACAAAACTTAAATAAAAATGGCACTTTTGAAAAAACTATAAAGTTATACACAGTGTTATCAACATATTGTTAATAACTTGCGGATTTAAACCTGTTTTACACAAGGCCACTATAATAATATCAAAATATCTGTGGATAAGCAATATAAAATTGATTTCCCTGAAAGGTAGGGGTTTATATTATTGATATATATTTTGTTTTTTGAATTAACCGTAAAAAACTTGACTGCCAAAAAGTTATTTTATATAATAGCAATAGTGCATAGGTGGTTTATGCATTTGTTTTTATATGCTAAACCAAAATCAGGTGATAAGGAGGTGCCGGGTTTGAAAATGACGTTTCAGCCTAAAAATAGGCAAAGAAAAAGGGAACATGGTTTTAGAAAAAGAATGAGTACCAAAAATGGTAGGAAGGTTTTGTTAAGAAGACGCCAAAAAGGTAGAAAAGTATTGTCTGCTTAATTATTAATATGAGGCCACTATTTGTGGTCTTTTTATTTAGTACACTGCCGATTGGTAAACTTTTCTTGAAGTTAAACAGCGTTTACACAGACGAGGGATATTTAGGTTATGCCAGTTATTTATTTGGTTACGGGAGGTTTTTTTTGGAATTTACAACTTCTCTAAAGAAAAATTTTGATTTTCGGAAAGTATATAATAGGGGGACGCCTATTGCCAATAGAAATTTGATCGTATATATTTTGAAAAATAACATGGAATGTAATTATTTAGGTATTTCTGTTAGTAAAAAGGTTGGCAATTCTGTAATTAGGAGCAAGGTTACACGCCTCATACGGGAATCCTACCGGCTTTCGGAAAAAAAAATTTGCAGGGGATATAATATTGTTGTAATTGCTAGGAATACAGCAAAGGGATTGCCTTTTTTTGAAATTAATAACTCATTGCTCCATCTTTTGAGAAAACATAAGCTATTAAATGTTAGTAAATAGCCTGTTCTTAAATTTGGTAAGAAAATTAGCGGCGTGGAGAATTTATGGTTAAAAAAATTTGTTTATATTTGATTATTTTTTATAAAAGAGCTATATCGCCCGCTTTACCCAATTCATGCAAGTTTTACCCTACCTGCTCACAATACGCTTTTGAGGCCATTGAGCGGTATGGGGTTATAAAAGGCATATATTTGGGGGCCAAAAGGATCTTGCGTTGCAACCCTTTTTCTAAAGGTGGTTTTGACCCAGTGCCTTTAGAAGAATCATCAGAGGAGGAAGATTTTTGAATCTGTTTATTTTGTTAAATGCTTCAAAAATACCAAATGAACCTAACGTCGTGACATCGTTTATAGCAGGGGTTTTAGGTATTATTTTAGATTTTATTTATGGCTTTGTTTCCTTATTTACAGAAAATTATGTTTTGGGTTTGTCAATTATTTTGTTCACAATTATTACCAGGTTCCTAATGGTGCCCTTTGCTGTGAGTTCACAAAAATCTATGATGAAAACTCAAAGAATCCAACCTGAGGTTAATAAGATAAATAAAAAGTATGGGGATTCTAAGGATCCGGAAGTTTTAAAGAAAAAAAATGCAGAGATCCAAGCTTTATATGCCAAGGAGAAAATTAACCCGATTGCAAGCTGCTTACCGCTGTTTTTACAGCTACCGATTTTTTTCGCGCTATCCTATATAATGCAAGTGCCATACCTTTATATAGGTGCTTTGAAAGAATTATATGTAGACAAGCTTGCAAATGTGGTTTTGTCTATAAATAATAGTTTACAATTGCTTGAGCCGATTATATTGCCAAAACTATTGAACCGCGATATAAATATTGGTGCTAATTACCCAGACCAATTAGCGCGTGTATTAGCCAGGTTTACCGAGGCTGAGTGGCAAGATTTTTTTACACGGGTGCCGGCGGAGTTTTCTGCCCAAATTGAACAAGTTAAGTCAATACTAATGCAGATCGAAAATACTGGCATGTTTTTTGGGCTGAAGCTTACTGAGACACCGGGGTTTAGGCTGTCGCCAGCGATTATTATACCTATTTTATCAGCAGTAACCAGTTTTTTGTCATCTTATATAATGACAAGGCAACAAAAAAATACTTCATCTGACCCAAATTTGGTCAACACTCAAAAAACGATGACATACGTGACCCCTTTGATGATGGCTTTTTTTACAATAACTACGCCAATAGGCGTTGGTATATACTGGATTACTTCTAATGTGTTTCATATTGTCCAACAAATAGTTATTAATAGAATCTATTCTAATAAAGGGGAATGATATATAGTGGATTCAGTAGAAAAAACAGCGAAGACATTAGAGGAAGCTTTAAAATTGGCATTAAATGAATTAGGTGTGGCCGAAGAAAATGTTGACTATGTTGTACTTGAGCAAGGTGTTAAAGGTATTTTGGGGTTTGGCAGTAAACCATTTAAAATAAAAGTAACAAAAAAATTTGACCCGGTATCCATTTGCAAAAACTTTTTACGTGAGATTTTTATTTGCATGGGGATTATCGTGGAATTTGATATTAAAGAAAAGGAACGGCATATAGATATATTATTAAAGGGCAGTGAGATGGGCGTATTAATTGGAAAGCGCGGCCAAACCTTAGACTCCCTTCAGTATTTAGTTAATTTGGCTGTTAATAAAGGGAACGCCCCTTATGTAAGCGTTACTTTAGATGCAGAAAACTATAGGGAACGCAGGAAAGAGACGCTGGAGAACCTGGCCCATAACCTAGCAAAAATAGTAAAGGTTACAAGGAAAGAGGTTTCTTTAGAGCCAATGAACCCTTATGAAAGGCGGATTATTCATTCGTCCCTTCAAAATGATAGGTTTGTATCAACATTCAGCCAGGGTCAGGAACCTTTTAGGTATGTTGTAATTTCCCCAAAAGAACGTGGGAAAAAAGTACAGCAGGCATAAAGTCCTAGCCTTTATGCAATTTATTATATTTGGGCTAAATATACAGTAAACTATAAAGGGTAATCAAGCCTAGGCTATTGATATAGGCTTGATTATTATTTTTTTCAAAAGCTGGTGGTTTTTATAAAAATATCAAAAATGCCGTTAAGCGCTATATTTCCGATTTATTTTGTGTTATCTGCTTTAATAGTTTTAATAAGTGAATTTATTTCGAGGCAAAGTATAATTGAAGTATATGAATGGCTGGGCGGGAATATTGTTTTATTTTTTACTGCTATGTTTTTAATATTTGTCCTGCTTTTATTATTACTGGCGCTGACCAATAGGCTATATGCCCCTTTTTTTGTGGTGCAGGGCATAGTTTTTCTATTATCATGTATAAGCTACTTTAAACAATCACAGCGGAATGAGCCGCTATTTATGGCTGATATAACCCTATCTAATTCTATTATTGGCGTTATAGGGGAAGGGAATGTTTGGTTAACGAAGCCTATTATCTCGTCATTTATAATATTTGTATTAATAACCCTTGTTTTATTTTTGTTTCAACGGGGCTTTTATCCGCCAGACCTAAACCAGAGGGTTTTTAATTTAGTCTTTGCCCTAATGGTCAGCAACTATTTGCTCTTTACTTCGTTTTTTAATTCTAATCTATGGGATGATATATCTTACTCTTCAAAAGGCTTTGTACTTGGCTTCTTATCACATGCTTTATATGACCCACAAACTGAATT
>JAITVM010000033.1 GCA_031285815.1 Clostridiales bacterium
CTTTATTGGCTAATTCAAGCTGTTTGGCAAACCAAAAACGCTGGTCGCCTTTTTCAGAGTGGTTATAATAAAAGTCTAGGCCAATTTCACCAATGGCGACCACTTTCCCACCAGCGGCCATAGCCTCTAGCTTTTTTAATTTAGTATCATCTAAATCCTTAGCACTATGCGGGTGCACCCCAACTGAACAGTAAAAGAAGCTGTATTTTTTTGTAAGTTCAATGCCCCTCTCCGATGATTTCATATCTGCCCCACAATTTATAACATAGCCTATGCCGCTATCTTTTAAAGAATCTATAATTTCATCACGGTCATCTTTAAAACGCCTATCGTCAAAATGCGCATGTGTTTCAAAAATCATTTTATCACCGCCCCGCTATCCATATCAACCGTTACTAATTTCAATTCGCCTTTATCGTTAGATGCTGCCAATACCATGCCTTCTGATAAAACCCCGCGTAGCTTAACTGGTTTTAAATTTGTTACTACCGCAACTTTTGTGCCAATCAGCCCTTCAGGCTGATAGTGCTTGGCTATGCCCGAAACAATCTGCTTTACCTCTTCGCCGATTTTTACCTGTGATTTTAAAAGCTTATCCGAACCTTCGATTTTTTCGCAAGCTATTATCTCCCCAGTTTTTATTTCTATTTTTGCAAACTCTTCAATAGATATTTCTGGCAAAGAAAATTTAGCTGTTTTTTTAGCCATTGTGTTTTTCTGGGTTTCAGCATTCAACAAAACAAGCTCATCAATTTCTTTTTTCAAATCGAGCCTTGGGAAAATAACGCCCCCTTTTGTTATAGACACTTTTTTGCCTAATAAGCCAAACTGCTTAATGCTTTCCCACGTCAAAATATTTTCATCTGTAATATTGAGCTGCTTTTGGACCTCTTTTGGTGTATTTGGCATAAATGAAGATATCAGCACAGAAATCACCCTGAGGCTTTCTGCAAGTATATAAAGTGTCTTAGCAAGCTCAGCCTTTTTGCTTTCATCCTTAACAAGCACCCAAGGCGACATTTCATCTGTAAATTTGTTCATCCGGCGGACCAGCGACCATATTTCGCCAATGCCGTCATTTAATTCATATTTATCAAAACACGCTTCTACTTTTAATACTGTGTTCAGGCAATAGTTTTTAATTTCATTTTCCAATGGGAGCTCTACATTGCTTTCCGGAAGCTCGCCGCCAAAGTATTTTTCAACCATCCCCACTGCCCTTGACAATAAATTCCCCAAGTCATTGGCTAAATCAGAGTTTATCCTTTGTATAAGGGCTTCGTTAGAAAAATTTCCATCTTGCCCAAATACAATTTCCCTCATTAAAAAATACCGTATAGCATCAACACCATACCGGGCGGTCAGAATCTTAGGGTCAACAACATTCCCTGTAGACTTGCCCATTTTCTTGCCGTCAAAAACAATCCAGCCATGCCCGAAAACTGTTTGGGGCAGCGGCAAACCTAGCGCCATTAATATTGCCGGCCATATAATTGAGTGGAAACGGACAATCTCTTTAGCCATTAAATGCAAATCTGCGGGCCAATATTTTTGGAAAAGTTTATCATCGCCTGAAGTATATCCAAGGGCAGTAATATAATTTGATAATGCGTCGATCCAAACATAAACAACATGCCCCTTGTCAAATTCAACAGGCACGCCCCAAGAGAATGTGGTGCGGGAGACGCATAAATCCTCCAAACCAGGCTTTAAGAAATTATTTACCATTTCATTTTTTCTTGAAACCGGCAGTATAAAACCTGGGTTTTCCTCAATATGCTTCATCAGCCTGTCCTGGTACTTTGATAAACGGAAAAAATAAGCATTCTCTTCAATTATTTCAATTTCTTTGCCACAGTCAGGGCATTTATTATCCTCTACTTGCCTATCGGTATAAAAGGTTTCACAAGAAGTACAGTATAGGCCTTTATAAACAGATTTGTAGATTTCGCCTTTATCATAAAGCGTTTTGAAAATATCCTGCACAGCCTTAACATGGTAATCATCTGTCGTGCGGATAAATTTATCGTATTTAATATCCATAAGGCCCCATAGGTCAATTATCCATTCATGTATATTATCCAAATACTTTTTAGGCTCCATGCCAACTTTTTTCGCAGTGCGCTCAATCTTTTGGCCATGCTCGTCAAGCCCGGTAAGAAAAAAAACATCATAGCCCCGCTGTTTTTTATTCCTTGCAATTGTATCCGCCGCAACAGTTGTATAAGAATGGCCGATATGCAGCTTATCGTTTGGGTAATATATTGGTGTTGTTATATAAAATTTGTTTTTCAAAATTTTTCCTCCTTAATATATTCCATTTATAATATGGAAAGCATTTGTACATATTTTTAGAACATTATAATCCTATGGGCGAAAAATTGCAAAATAATCTAGAAATTCAAAGGGCCGGCAGCCTAAATGGCATAAACTTATCTAAATTTGCCCTTATAAATATAAAATATTGAAAAAGGGTTATAGCTATGATAATATTAAACAGAAAATTTAAATACTAAGTGGTGATTTTAATGAGATACAAATTAGTAGCAATGGACTGTGACGGAACGCTGCTTTCAAATAATTTAGAAATCCCAAAAAAAAATATAGAAGTAATACAAAAACTAAGCAGCCAAGGCGTACGCTTTATAATTGCAACAGGCAGGAGCGACGTTACCGTAACCCGTTATGTAAAAGAACTCGGGATAACTTCCCCTGTTATCGGCTGCAATGGCGCTTCCACAAGGGACCTTTTGAATAATAAGCTCTATTCCCTGCACCCGATTAAAAAAAGCCCGCTTATTAAACTTTGGCAATATTTTTCCAGCAACAATAAACCTGCACAATTTTTTAATATGGATTCGTATTATTGCATAACCCAAGAAAACTTGGACGAAGTCCGTACAATATTAGAAACGCGGGACGGCTATTCTATCCGCCAATTTAATTCATATGTAGCGGATAGCGCCAGCGTGCTCACAGATAAAAGTATAATCAAAACTATCTACATTAGCGACGATAGGGAGGATTTACTAAAAACGCAAAAAGATTTATCAAACATAGACGGTATAGTCGCCGTGCGTTCGGCAATAAATTGTATCGATATTGTTGACGAAAATGTTTCGAAAGGCAATGCATTATTTGAATTCATGAAAAAAGAAGGCATTAAGCCGGAAGAAACTGTAGCTATAGGTGATAGTGAGAATGACTATTCTATGCTTAGCCGGGTAGGTTTTTCAATTACATTTGAAAACGGCGACCCACTTTTAAAAGAAATAGCTAATTATATAACAGTTTCTAATACTATGGGCGGCCTCGGCTCTGCGTTAGAGACAGTCTTTGAAATATAATGCTTAACCACATTGGTACTATTACCATAAAAACGCCAAGGCTGACATTGCGGAAATTTAGGGCTGAGGACTCTTTATCATCATTCAGGAATTGGTCAGGCAGCGAATTAACGGTAAATGACATCGACTTTATCTGCCATGAAAATATTTTTCAGGCAGAAGATTTTATTAGCGACACAATCTCCGGGTATAACGACTATACTTATAGCTTTGCTATATCCCTAAACACTTCAAACCAGGTTATAGGTTCTATCCAGCTCACAAATATTGATGACTATTTAGAAAAATGTACGGTCGGGTTTGTAGTTGGGTATATGTTTTGGGGTAAGGGCTATGCTACAGAAGCATTAGACATGGTTTTAAATTTTGCATTTAATACTGTGGGGTTTCAAAAAGTGGTTGGGCTTTGTAGGACAAACAACCCTAGCTCCGAAAAAGTTATGAAGAAATGCAATATGTTTTTTGAGGGCATATCACGCCGTGAAATCCGTATAGTTGATAATTTTTATGACGGGAAGGCTTATTCTATTTTAAAAGATGAGTATGTAAGGAATTTTTGATTTATTATAAAAAATAAGCCACATTATAGGGCAAATTTATTAGCTATAATGTGGCTTGTTTGCCGTTTAACAAAAAACTTGCCATAGGCCCCTAAGTAGGTATTTATTAAATCAAACCAAAGATAATTTTCAGTATAATGATAATTACTATGATAGCTACAATAACATATATAGCCTTTCTAATTTTTACAAATAACTGGTTCCGCCCCTTATTATTTGTTTTACTTATATACATAACAAAGCTAATAAGTGCCAAAACCAGAATATAAATTATAAGCATATTATAACTAAAAAAATCCAAAAAAGCTTGCAAAAAAAATCACTCCTCAAAATGAATTTTAATTATTTATAT
>JAITVM010000056.1 GCA_031285815.1 Clostridiales bacterium
TATCAAAAGATGAGCCTAAGAATATAGTTTTAAAAAGCACTAGGGATGAAAGCAATGTTTCGGGGGGGGCAGAGTTAGTTAATGCTGAAACAGAACTAGGTTCTGATACAATCCCTTTGTCGGCAGTTGATATTGACGCAGGGGGCGGCGAAATTGCGCCGGAAAATACAGAAACTTTAGAAACTACAGCTGATTCCACAACCGGAGATTCGTATGCAGCCGAATCAAAAGCGGAAAGCAACCCTAAAACATCAGACAACTCTAGTACTTTTAAACTGGTACTATTGGCAGTAGGCACAGTTTATTTTGTACTATTTGGTATATTGCGTTATTTTAAAAAAGATATTAAACAAATATAAATTATACTATGGTATGGCGGTAGCCATGCCTTTTTTTTCGCCCCCCGGTATATACATTATCGGCAATAGGCATGTAGCCCTTGATACACCAGCCCCGGATTTGCCCTATAATTTCTTGACAGCCCCATGAAGGATAAAATATACTTTATATATAAATAGGCTTTGGTGGTGAGGCAATGAAATGCCAATTTTGTGGCAACCAAGATACGCGGGTAATAGATACGCGCCCAACAGAAGAGGGCGTGGCTATACGCAGGAGGCGCTTATGCGATAAGTGCGGCAAAAAATTTACTACGTTTGAATATGCTTACAATATCCCTTTAATGGTTATAAAAAGGGATGGGACCAGGGAGAATTTTGAGAGGAATAAAATATTGAATGGCATAGTAATGTCCTGCAATAAACGGCCGATTACTTTTGGCCAAATTGAAGGGGTCGTAGCCGATATTGAAAATAATATATCTTCGCTTATGCTAAAAGAAGTCCAATCTAAACAAATTGGTGAATTAGTAATGCAAAAGCTAAAGCTGCTGGACGAGGTTGCTTATGTCCGGTTTGCTTCAGTTTATAAACAATTTAAAGATATAGACACTTTTTTTAAAGAGCTGGCTGATTTAAAAACAGAAAAAGGCAAGGGGCACTAATAGCCACAGGCCTAAGGGGCACCCCCGCACATTTTGGCAAAATAATAAACGCCGGGCTTATTCCGGCGTTTATTATTTTAAGCAAAAATTTTTATTTTTTTGAACATAGCGGTTAAATCTTTAAGTTCGATACATCCGGTCAATAATATTAGCGCTAAATAGGATAGTGCCAAAATCAAAGCCGAGATAATAAACCCGGTTAGGCCCCCGAATATTGAAATGATATCTATATAAACCAAGTTTACGGAAAGCCCGCTGGCCAGTGAGCATATAGCTGGCAAGATGAACCATTTAAAAAGGTCCAAGTCTAAACCCAGGGTGCTTTTTATTTTAAGCAGTTCAAGAAGCGTAACAAAAATTAGCGACACAAACCAGCCGAGGATAAATGCATACACACCATAAAACGGCGTTAAGAAATAGATGAACCCAATATTTATTGCGGAAGATACCAGGCTGTTCCGGAAAATAAAAGCCTGTTGCCCTAAGCCGTTTAATATGCCGGACAATACTACCTGCAAATATAAAAATGGGCACATTACGCCTAAAAAGAATAGCATATCCCCAATATCTTGTTTATAAATCAAAAGGCCAAGCACTTTTGAAAATACAGAAAACAATGCGGCCGCGCCAAAGCCTAAAACCATAGTAGACAAAAGTATTTTTTTAATTGTGGATTTTATATGGGTAGTGTTTTTTAATGCAGTTGCTTCTGAAACCGCCGGCACAAGTGAAATCGACAATGCTACTAAAAAAGCTGTTGGGAAATAAACAAGCGGCATGGCCATACCGGCCAATTGGCCATACTGGGCCATAGATTGGGCGGCGGTAGCCCCATATAATATTAAGCGCTGGGGTATTAAAATATTTTCAACTGTTGACAATAATGAGCTTGTAACCCTGTTTAAGGTTAATGGGAAGGCCATCAGCAAAATCAAATTTAAAGATTTTGACGGGCTGTAGCTGGGTTTTTTGGTTAGCGTATTTTTAGTTTTAAATTTTTTATAAGCTACAAAAACATAAATAAATGAAATTACTTCACCAACAGCAATGCCAATAATTGCTGCTGCACAGGCATATTCCAGCCCAAGCGGCATAAAAAGGCCCGCTAATGAAAAAACGACTGCCATCCTTACGCATTGCTCTACAACTTGGCTGATGGCAGGGACAGTTGACTCCTGCAAACCGAAAAAGTAGCCACGGATACTGGAGCCGGCCGCCATAAACGGGAAGCAGAGCGATAATATTTTTAGTGCAAGTATTGTGCGTGGCTCATGTAAAACGTTTATTGCTATCAAATCCGTAAAGAAATAAAATACCAATGATAGTATGAAGCCTATCCCGGATGTTATTATTACACATTGCTTTAAAATCAGCCCCATATTCCCATATTCTTTTTTTGCCCTCTCTTGTGCAGTATATTTTGATATAGTAGTAGTGAAGCCAGAGCAGGAGATGCTCCAGGCAAGCGAATAAAGCGGCGTGATTAATTGATAAAGCCCAATGCCCTCCGCCCCGATTATATTGGACATATAAATGCGGTACACAAAGCCCAAAAGCCTTGTTATGACCCCGGCCAAGGTTAAAATTAGCGCGCTAAACACGATCCCTTTTCTCTTCATAAAAAACCCCTTACTTAGGGCCTAGCCTTTTATTAAAAACCGCGGTATATTGCTTTTTACGTTATTAATTAAAGGCAGGCTTTTATAATCAAGTATAGCCTTTTAAAAAATGTATTCGTTTAAGGGCTTTTTTATTACTACAGAAATAAACAAGCGGCCCTTTATTGGTTGCTGGTTATAATCTTTATTTGTTATAATAGTTTTATAAATCGATTTTACTTACAATTGGGATGGGGTTTTATGAATATACAAGAAGAGCTAAAAAAACTCCCGGACAAGCCCGGGGCCTATATAATGAAAGATGTGCAGGGGCAGATTATTTATATCGGGAAGGCAATAAATTTAAAAAACCGTGTACGCTCTTATTTCCGGGATTCTAACCCGCTGCCTAAGGTTGCCAGTATGGTTAAGCATATTGACAGCTTTGAATATATTGTTACAGATTCAGAACTGGAGGCGCTTATACTAGAGTGCAACCTTATAAAGGAGCATAGGCCGCGGTACAATATATTATTAAAAGACGACAAGTCTTACCCTTATATAGTGGTTACGGTAACTGAAAGCTACCCCCGTGTACTTATGGCCCACCGCCAAAAGAAAGACAAAAATAAATATTTTGGGCCATATACCAGCCGGGGGGCGGTTAAGGAAACCCTTGAACTGATCCATAGTATATGGGGCATACGCAGGTGCACAAAAAAATTCCCAAGGGATTTAAATAAAGGCAGGCCATGCCTGAACTTCCATATAGGGCAATGCTCTGCCCCTTGCAGGGGGACAGTTTTGGAAGCGGATTATAACGGGATGGTTGAGAAGGTTATGGCGCTTTTAAACGGGAAGCATGAAGATGTTATTAAGCAGCTGGAAGAAAAAATGGCTGAGCTTTCTGAAAATATGGAGTTTGAAAAAGCGGCGGAAGCCCGTGACAAAATTACCGCGCTTAAAACCTTGTCAGAAAAACAAAAAATTGATGCAGACCCAAATACGGACCAAGATATAATTGCTTTCGCAAAAGCTGAGGGCGAGGCGCTGTTCCAAGTGTTTTTTATACGCGGTGGCAAGATGATAGGGCGGGAGCATTTTATGGTGGCCGGTGTAGACAAATTGGACAGGCAGGAGACAATGACAGGGTTTATAAAGCAGTTTTACAACGAAGCGGCTTTTGTCCCAAAGGAAATTATTTTGGAAGACGAGGTTTATGACAAAGAAATTATTACAAAATGGCTCAGCATGGCAAAAGGGCAAAACGTATCCCTTGCCGTACCTAAAAAAGGCGACAAGCTAAAGCTTATTGAACTGGCCCATAAGAACGCTGTTTTGACATTAATGCAGTTCGGCGAGGATATCAAGCGGGAAGAGGCAAAAACAATTGGCGCGTTAAAGGAAATTGAAGGGGTCTTGGGCTCGCCTAAAATAGAACGGATTGAGGCTTATGATATCTCAAATATGCAAGGCTTTGAATCTGTAGCCAGCATGGTGGTGTTTGAATCAGGCAAGCCCAAACGCAGCGGCTACCGCAAGTTTAAAATAAAAGGCGTTTTGGGGCCAAATGATTATGCCAGTATGCAGGAAGTTATTAGCCGCCGCTTTTTAAGGTATAAAAAAGAAGTTGAAGAAGGCGTGGGGGATGCTAAATTTTCCAAGCTTCCTGAACTAATTTTAATTGATGGTGGGAAAGGCCATGTAAACGCGGCTAAAGCTGCCCTGGATTATTTAGGCTTTAGCATAATGGTATGCGGCATGGTTAAGGATGATAAGCATAGGACCAGGGGCTTAATATATAATGAAAAAGAAATTTATTTGGATATGCGCTCGGAAGGCTTCAAGCTTATAACAAGGATACAGGATGAGGTCCACAGGTTTGCGATAGAGTACCACCGCAAGCTTCGGGAGAAGATCATGATAAAATCTGTTTTAGATGAAATAGAAGGCATCGGCGAGGTGCGCAAGAAGGAATTGATAAAACATTTTGGGGA
>JAITVM010000300.1 GCA_031285815.1 Clostridiales bacterium
CTTGAGATTTTTGATCTGAATAAAAGTTGTTTCACTTTTTTATTTGTTGTTCAGCCCTTCCTGATAATATTTATAAATGTTCATAAAGTAAAAATAGAATATATGGAAATATTAAGCAATATTTACTTGAATAATGTTTTTCAAGACTATATACTTGTGATAAGTATCTACCTATTAATTAGAATGGATGATAGGAGGCTCAAAATGCTTATCGAAAATGAACATGAAGAAGCAGTTATAAAAGTAACTTGGCCTGTGCCTGTTACATTAAAAACAATCCTTAACGACAGCCATAGAACTTGGATGAGGGGGTGCATACTGGAACTGACTAACAAATTAAAAGCGTCAGTCATTTTCGGTTATCAAGAAAACGATATACAATCTCCAACTAAAAATGACATAAGTATTATTAGCGACAGAGAACGCTATAAATCGTACATAGCAAAGCCATGCATGACATTGTTAAACAGTGAATACGAAAAAATTTGTGATACTAATGACAAAAACGCTGTTTGCGAATATATCCAACACCGCAAGAGTGGTATGTTGCCAGATGGTTGGGTAAAACAGGTATCACATAACGGCATTGTATTTTATATTTATATTTGCCCGACTATGAAGTATGAGGAATGGTTTATCCCTTTAGAAATTAACAATTCATTTTTAGGTGCATTTATTACGGGCCAATTTAAATCAGGAAGCGGGTTGCGCCCTGATGTTAACCAATTAAATTCTTACATGAAAAATATTGATGATAACACCGGGACGAAGACTATATTGACAAGGATAATTGAAGGTGAAGACGCGGATAATTACGCACTGCCTATTAGAAGTGAGGAAGAGAAAAGTGAGTTTTTTAATGAAATTAAAAAGGCAATCATATTCATTGACGAATACTACAATAAAATAAATGGCGGGATTAAAGCGCAAATTAACAATCATATTTCGGCCATAGTGGGCGGTTATGAAATGCGTTATGATTTAACAGATAAACCTTATAGCAATGATAAATTACAGGATATTTATGACAGTTTCCTTCTTGAGCGCACAGATTTTTGTGATGGAATGATTTATTTCCGCAAAGTATTTAAACTACAACAGCTCTTGCTATTCAAACCCCGTAAATATCCTAATAAAGATAACATACATGGTATTATCCAAGCCGCTGATTTATCTAATGAAAATGTTCCAGAAAAAAGGGGTTTTAAAGGCCTAAAGAGAGATTTCCTTCATTGTAATTATTTTATAGACATTAAAGCAGCTGAGAAAATGATGGACTTGGGTAATAGTATAAACCCCGGAAGTATACGGACTGCTATTTTTACAAAAAAAGAAAAGATTAATAAACTATTAAAATATAATAATAAAATTGAAAACATTGTGCTTTCAACCTTTGAGTTAAATGATGCCACACTTAAAAACTCAGCCCTTATACTTTGTTACATGACCGGAAATATTGATGAATTGGTAGGGGCTTTTGTTAAACATGATGATTTACAAGAATCCGGTACATTTTTAGATACGTTAAAAGATTCGTTTTCTTCCATAAGCGCTATACATCTTGCCAGAAGAAACGCATCCCTTTCAAAATATCATCAAAGGGTGGCCGAATTAAATGCTAAATATTTGAAGCATGAATTAGGGCAGGAAATTGCCGGTATGAAATCCGAAAATGATTATATGATTTTTAAACATAACGAGGCTAATAATTTTAAGCCTCAAGATATTCAGGAGACTTATCCGAACCTTCCTAAACCAGTTGACGAATTTCTTAAATATATTGAATGGCGGTATACAAAGAATATTCAAAAATTTACAGATAGTGTTAACGCAATAATAGGAAGGGTTAATATTTTTGATACTGATGCCAAACTTGAATTAAAGAGGATGTATTTATATGGGGGTATTCTGTACCGCTTGGCAAACGCAAATGCTGACTTGGCTCATGAAAATTGCCAAAAAATAATGATAAATCAGAATGTTAAACCTAACGACCCTAATAACCCACCGATAACCGCTGATTTTGATTTACTAAACCATGTAATTAATAATTTATTAAGAAACGCGATTAAATACGGGCATGCCTATTCAAATATTTATATTGACACAAAAATAGCAGACGGCGGCAGCGTAAAAATGTTTAACATTGACATAAAGAATTACGGCAGGCCGATTCCTGAAGAAGAGAGTAAATTTATATTTGATTTGGGTGTTAGGTCTTCAAATGCCACAGATGAAACAGGGATTGGCTTTGGGTTATTTATTGCACGTACCTTAGCCCGCCAGCACGGCGGAGATGTAAACCTTGTGTGCAACAAAAAGATTTCGGACTTTAATATACCTTTATTAGAATTATATATTGAGAGAAACCCTTCGAATATTAACACTAATGAAATGAAGATATATGAGTATGATTATAAAAGATTAAATGATGACGGTGATTATAAAAAGATAACATCAGAATATATTAAAAAAAGGAATAATGTATTTACACCCCTTTATCTTGAACGGTGTATAGATATACCGACCGCATGTATTGTATTTCGCGTAACAATTCCGGTTAGTAGGAGGCTATAGGATGAATATTTTATTAATTGATGATTCTAAGAGTGCGCGCAAGTTGAAAGATGCTTTAGAATGCCATGGCCACAAAATACGGGAATGTACAAATCTAGCCGATGGCGAATAT
>JAITVM010000123.1 GCA_031285815.1 Clostridiales bacterium
CAAAAAACTGTTCAAAAATATCAGAGGCATCAAACCCGCCAAAATCAAAACCACCGAACCCATAACCACCACCTGCCCCACCCTGTTCAAAAGCAGAATGCCCAAATTGGTCATAAGCGGCACGTTTATCTTTATCACTCAATACTTGATATGCTTCGCCAACTTCTTTAAACTTAGACTCAGCCTCAGCATTATCGGGGTTGCTGTCCGGATGGTACTGCTTTGCCAGTTTCCGGTAGGCGCGTTTAATTTCGTCATCGTTTGCGCCGCGGCTAACCCCCAAAGTCTCATAATAGTCTTTTTTATTGGCCACCTTGTCACCTACTTCACAATTTGGTTTATATTAAATTAGTTTTCATCATATTCCCCTGAAATTACATCATCATTTGGGTTTTGCCCCGGGTCGGCAGTACCGCCAGCTTGTTGATAAATCTTAGAGGACACTTCATAAAATACGGTTGTCAAAGCTTCTGTAGCTTCTTTTAGCCTATTCACATCTGCCTCTGAGGCATTATCTATAGATACGCCTTCGTTAACTGATTTTAAATTGGTTAATTCTGCTTCGACCCTTGATTTATCTGTAGCATCTATTTTTTCTTCCAATTCTTTAAGTGTTTTTTCAGTTTGGAAGATCATTGATTCTGCATCATTTTTAGTATCTATAGCTTGTTTGCGTTTCTTATCCTGTTCTGCAAACCTTTCGGCCTCTTTAATAGCTTTATCAATTTCATCATCGCTTAAATTAGTGCTTGCAGTTATCGTAATTTTTTGTTCTTTGCCTGTACCCAAATCTTTTGCAGAAACATTTACGATACCATTAGCATCAATATCAAATGCTACTTCTATTTGAGGTACGCCCCTTGGGGCAGGCGCTATGCCGTCAAGCCTAAATTGGCCGAGGGTTTTATTATCCTTGGCAAGCGGCCTTTCACCTTGGACTACATGGATATCAACCGCTGTCTGACCATCAGCCGCAGTAGAATATACTTGCTTTTTATTAACAGGGATAGTTGTGTTCCTCTCAATCAATACGCTGGAAACACCGCCAAGGGTTTCGATACCTAATGAAAGAGGCGTAACATCCAAAAGCTGAATATGCCCAACCCCAGCATCGCCGGCCAATTTGCCGCCTTGGATAGCCGCACCAAGCGCAACGCATTCGTCTGGGTTTATCCCTTTAAAAGGCTCTTTGCCAGTAATTTTTTTAACTGCTTCTTGAACGGAGACCATTCTAGTAGAGCCGCCAACAAGAAGGATTTTATCAAGCTCAGAAGCGCTCAGCCCAGCATCTTTTAATGCGGTGTTAACAGGGCCTAATGTCCTCTCTACTAAGTCGGATGTAATCTCATCAAATTTAGCACGTGTAATATTAATATCTAAATGTTGGGGGCCATTCGCATCCATAGTTATAAATGGCAAATTCACATTAGTGCTAGTAACATTTGACAATTCTTTTTTAGCTTTTTCAGCGGCATCTTTAAGCCTTTGCATAGCCATTTTATCTTGCCTTAAATCAATTGCATAGGATTTCCTAAATTCATCAGCCAGATAATTAATAACCCTTTCATCAAAATCATCGCCACCAAGCTTATTATCACCGCTTGTAGCTAAAACCTCGATTACCCCGTCACCGATATCTATTATAGAAACGTCGAAGGTCCCGCCGCCTAAATCATAAACCATAATTTTTTGCTCTTTATCCATATCCAAACCATATGCAAGCGCCGCAGAGGTTGGTTCATTAATAATACGCTTTACATCCAGGCCAGCTATTTTCCCTGCATCTTTTGTTGCCTGCCTTTGGCTGTCAGTAAAATAAGCAGGCACAGTAATAACAGCCTCTGTAACAGTTTCGCCAAGGTAAGCTTCTGCGTCTTGTTTTAATTTTTGTAAAATCATTGCAGAAACCTCTTGCGGCGAATAAGTTTTATTATCAATGTTTACTTTATAGTTCGAGCCCATATGCCTCTTAATACTTGTAACAGTATCTGGGTTAGTTATAGCTTGGCGTTTAGCCGCCTCGCCAACCAGCCTTTCACCATTCTTTGTAAAAGCCACTACCGAAGGCGTTGTCCTCGCACCTTCCGAATTAGCTATTACTTCAGGCTTCCCACCTTCCATAGCAGCAACACAAGAGTTAGTTGTACCTAAATCTATACCAATAATCTTACCCATAATTTACCTCCGTTTTATTTATGCGGCATACCGCCACTATTTATCAAAATTTATTTTGTAGTCTATAAACTAATTAACAACTTTAACCATCGAGCACCTAATTACTTTTTCTTTATACACATAGCCCTTCTGCAATTCTTCAATTACTTCATTCTCGCCAAAAGCCCCATCTTCAACATGGGACACAGCATAATGGAATTCCGTATTAAACTGCTTGCCCACAGCATCAATTGGTTTTACGCCAATGCCTTCGCTTAAAATTGATAACAGTTGCCTTAAAATCATTTCAAAACCTTTGTAAGTGTTATCCTCTTTATTTTCAAAGCTGCTGACTGCCCGCTCCAAGTTGTCGACAACCGGCAAGATTTTATTTATAGTATCCTTTACCCCTTCGTCGAACATCTGGCCTTTTTCCTTTATGCTCCTTTTACGGTAGTTGTCAAATTCGGCTAATGAACGTTGCATTTTATCAATAAGTTCAAGCTTTTCTGCCTCAAGGGCAGCAATTTTCCCTTCTGGGCTAATTTCAGGGCCGGCCTCTTCCAAAGCAGGCATATCCGCAATATTTTCTTCATCAGGGCCAGAATCCAAAAAATTCTCATCTAATCCTTCACTCATATAAATTAGGCGATAAGAGTTTACCATAGCTTAGCCCGCTGTCAAACCTCGCAATAATAAACAAAAGAACCGCCATCCTCCTTTTCATTTGGTCAATAACATAAATTTTTACCCTATCCGCCCCTCAGCGCACGCAAGGTATAGTTAAGGTTCTTTTCTATTTCATATAAAACCGATACCACCTGCGAATAATTCATCCTAGTAGGGCCCAAAATCCCAATAGTGCCATAAAGCCCATTTCCAATTTTGTAGCCTGCTTTTATTAAGCTGCAATCTTTTATCTGGTCAATAGAATTTTCTTCCCCAATAACGATTTTTAATTCTTCAGTCCGGCCCTTGCCCAAGATAGTTATTAAAATATCTTTTTCTTCTAAAGCTTGAAATACAGACTTTGCTTTATTAAAATCGCTAAACTCTGGAAATGTTAATATATTTTTAACGCCCGATGTATAAACATCAACCGTTGATTCCTCAAGGGCCATTTCCCATATCGTATCAATTAATGATATTATTGGCTGGCCTTCACCAACCATTTTTGCAAGCTCCAATTTCAATAGCCCTAGGTCAATATCCGCAAAATCTTTACCAACAACAAATTTATTTAAAAGGAGCGATATGTTTGATAAAGAATCAGTATCTGGCGGGTTTTTCATTTTTATTACATAGTTTTTAATTACTTTTGATTCTGTAACCAAAACTACGGCAATTGAACTTTCATCATAAGGCATTAGCTGGATATGTTTAATAACCATCCTTAAAACCCTAGGTTCTGAAACCATAGTAGTATAATTAGTAATTAAGGAAATCGCTTTAGCTGTTTCCTGCATTAACGATTCTATATCTTCAAAATTTTCTTGTATTAAATTAAATAGGAAGCCCGCCTGTTCCGGCGTCAATTCCTTACGGTTCATTAAATTATCAACATATAGCCTATAGCCTTTATCTGATGGGACCCTCCCCGCCGATGCATGCGGCTGGATTATGAGGCCCATATCTTCCAAATCGCTCATTTCATTCCGGATAGTTGCAGAACTTAAACCTATGTCGTATTTTTTCGCTATAGTCCTTGAACCTATCGGCTCAGCAGTGGCGATATAGTCATTTATAATTGCTTGTAATATTTTCAGCTGCCTATCGCTCAAAACCATAAAACCACATCCTAATCTAAATCAAAGCCAGTAAACAGTTTGAGTTATTTAAGCTAAAACTAAAGCCAAACCGCTATAGTTGCTATACAAAATTATTAGCACTCAACTTACACGAGTGCTAACCTAAAAATACAATATCATTAATTTTTATTTTTGTCAATACCTTTTTATTTTATTACACAAATTTTCATGGCGGGTTCATTATGCCGCATATACAACCCCACCTAACGCCCGTTATACTTTTTAAAATCTTTTTGGCGGCATATGGGCTGCAGTACCAAAAATATCTTCCACCGACTCCAATACCCCTTCACAAAATGTTGGGTGTGGGTGGATGGCACTTGCTAATTGCCCCACCTGCAATTTATTAGAAATAGCATAAACTAAACCTGCGGCAATATCCGTTGCCCTTGCGCACATTAGCTGCGCCCCTAGTATAACGCCTGTGTCCGCATGGCTTATAACTTTTATGAAGCCACGCCCCTGGGATTCAATAACCGTCCTGCCATTGCCATTCATAAGGTATTTGCCAGTTTTAACAGAAAGGCCATTTTCTTTTGCCTGTTCTTCCGTTATACCAACTGAAGCTATCTCCGGGTTAGTATAAATGCAGCTTGGTATTGTAGATAAATCTATATCAGGTTTTTTGCCGGCCATATAAGAAACTGCGGCCGCTGCTTGGGCAGAAGCAACATGCGCCAATTGTACCCCTCCGCTTATAACGTCGCCAACAGCGTATACCCCTTCTATATTGGTCTGGAACCGCCCGTCTACAACTAACCCATTTTTAAAATCAACCTCTACCCCATCTGCAAAAAGCCCTTCAACTGCCGCCCTCCGGCCAACCGCTACTACTATTGCATCAGCGCTTTCGGATAGCCCTTTTTCTTTTTGGGTAAAGAAGCATGTAAGCCCGCCTTCACATTCTTCTATCAGTTCAACTGCCGCCGACGTAAATATTTTAACCCCGCGTTTTTTCAAAACCATTGCCAAAGATTGTGAAATTTCACGGTCCATAGTTGGAAGTATCCGCGGCATTGATTCGATAATAGTAACACTGGCCCCAAAAGAGGAATATATTTCAGCAAACTCTGCCCCAATAACGCCACCGCCGATAATAATTATTTTCTTATAGCCTGGGCAACCCAATAATTCATCGCTAGTTATAACGTTTGGGAGCGAAGCCCCAGGTACTTTAAGATTTGCCGGCACGGCGCCTGTGGCAATAAGTATATTTTTTGCATTATAAACCCCGCCAGGCGTTACACAAACCTCTTTGGCATTAATAATTTTTGCAGGCCCATTAATAATTGTAATTTTATTTGACCTAAGCAACGATTGGACCCCGCCCCTTAACTGGGAAACAACTTCATCTTTCCTTTTATATACGGACCCCATATCATATGACAGCCCCTCTACTGTAACCCCGTATTGCCCACAATTTTTTATTTCATTATATAAGTGTGCGGAGTACAGTAAAGATTTTGTAGGGATGCAGCCCCGGTTTAGGCAGGTGCCCCCAATTTCATTTTGTTCTATTACCGCAACAGACATCCCGAACTGTGCCGCTTTTATTGCAGCCACATACCCTCCGGGCCCTGCGCCAATTACAATAAGGTCAAATTCCTGCACAAAACATCACCACTTCCCCGTATATTTTAATATAGGCGACCTAGCAGCGCCGACTTCATCAGGGCGGCAAACCGGTGCCAAAGCTGGCGCATTGTGTACGGATTCTGGATTTGACATTGCTGATTTATACACATCAATATACATGTCCGACGCTTGGTCTAATGCCTCTTTGCTTTCAGTTTCTGTTGGCTCAACCATCATAGCCTCAGCTACGATAAGCGGGAAGTATATTGTTGGCGGGTGGGACCCCTTGTCAATCAATGCTTTTGCAATATCCAACGCAGAAACATGGGACTCCTTAGCTTCCTTCCCCATTGTAATAACAAATTCATGCATGCATAAGCCTTTATTAATAATTGAATATGCCCCGCTCAAACGGCTCATAAAATAATTCGCGTTAAGCACCGCAAGCTTAGCTGATTCCACAACGCCTTCAGAACCCAGTGACATAATATAAGTTAATGCTTTTAAAATGACAAGGAAGTTGCCATAAAACATTTTAACCTTCCCAATTGTTTCAGGGCGGGAATAATTAAGCTTGCCGCCCTTTGATACTATGGGGCTTGGCAAATAAGGCTCAAGGAAACTTTTACATGCAACAGCACCTGAACCCGGGCCGCCGCCGCCATGCGGGGTGGCAAATGTTTTGTGCAGGTTTAAATGCACACAGTCAAAACCCATATCACCGGGCCGCACTACCCCCATAACTGCGTTTAGGTTTGCACCGTCGTAATAAACCAGCCCACCGGATTCATGGACAATTTTTGTAATTTCTAAAATATCTTTTTCAAATATGCCTAAGGTATTTGGGTTTGTTAACATTAAACCAGCAGTGTCCCCACCTACTGCCGACCTTAATTTTTCTAAATCAACCCGCCCGTCCGGCCCCGAGCTTATATTAATAACCGACATGCCACACATTACAGCTGTAGCCGGGTTCGTGCCATGTGCCGAATCAGGTACAATTATTTTGCACCTTTTATAATCGCCCCGGGCCTCATGGTATTTTTTTATAAGCATAACACCGGCCAGTTCACCATGGGCACCTGCCGCAGGCTGAAATGTCATAGCATCCATACCTGTTATTTCGCATAGGTAGCGCTCTGCAAGGGCTAATACTTCTAAACAGCCTTTGGCCGTACTTTCCGGCTGAAGCGGGTGGATATCTGTAAAGCCTGGTAGGGATGCAATTTCTTCATTAATACGCGGGTTATATTTCATAGTGCATGAACCTAAGGGGTAGAACCCATTATTAACACCAAAAGCCCGCCTCTCAAGTTCTGAATAGTGCCTACTTAAATCTATTTCAGATAACTCGGGCAAGTGTGGCGCAGAACCCCTTTTTAACGAACTATCAATTGCAGCCATTGGCACGTCGCATTTAGGCAATATCGAAGCGCACCTGCCACTAATACTTTTCTCAAATAAAAGCTTCATTAAGCCACACCCCCCTCATCAAATTGTTTTATAAGCGAAACCAAAAAATCCATTTCTTCTTTTGTATTAATTTCTGTACAGCACCACAAGACACCGCCGTTTAATTGAAGCCCGCCCAATATCCCATTTGCTTCAAGCATCTGAAGCATTTGCGAAATTTTTTCTTCCCCATAAGGGGCTACTGTTACAAACTCGTGGAAGAACTCCCCGCTATGTTTACGCTTATGCCCTATCTTTTCTAGCCCGCCCGCAAGGTAATGGGCCTTCGCCATGCTTTGCCCCGCCGCGCCACAAAGGCCTGAAGGGCCCATGGCAGACATATATACAGATGCTGCCATGGCACATAAAGCTTGGTTCGAACATACATTTGAGCCTGCTTTTTCGCGCCGTATATGCTGTTCCCTGGCCTGAAGCGTTAAAACAAACGCCCGCCTCCCGTTGCGGTCTTTTGCCTCACCGACAATACGCCCAGGAAGTTTCCGCATCAACTCATTAGTCGAAGCCATAAACCCTAAATAAGGCCCGCCAAAACTTAACGGCAGCCCTAGCGGCTGGCCTTCTCCAACGGCAATATCAGCATTGCATTCCCCCGGTGTTTTCAAAATAGCTGCAGCAATCGGGTTAATGCCCATAATAAATTTAGCGCCTTTTTCATGGGCTATTTTTGAGGCGTTTTCAGCCCCTTCAATAACCCCAAAATAATTAGGCTGTTGTAAATATACACATGACACAGATTCATCTACCAAGGCTTCTAACGCAGACAAATCTGTCGCCCCGCCCAATTCCGGAATTAATTCTACATCCGTACCCGCTGCCCAGCAATATGCCTTTATAGTTTCAATTACATCCGGGTGCGCTGTGGCGGACACCAGCGCTTTTTTACGTTTATTGCTACGGCACATCGAAACAGCTTCAGCCGCAGCTGTAGCGCCATCATAAACAGAAGCGTTTGATACATCCATCCCCGTGAGTTCGCAAACCATAGTCTGATATTCAAAAATAGATTGCAATAACCCTTGCGAGATTTCAGCCTGGTATGGTGTATATGCTGTAACAAAAACCTCTTTTGATACCACAGACTTTACAATAGAGGGTATATAATGCCTATATGCGCCTGCGCCCCTAAAAATAGTGCCAAAGGTTTTATTCTTATTAGCCAAGCTTTTCATTGTGCGCAAAACTTCCAATTCAGCCTTTCCCCCTGGGATATTAAGCGGCCTGCTTAACCGTATGCTTTGCGGTATATCAGCATATAAGCCATCTAAAGACGAAAGCCCAATAGCTTCAAGCATCTCTTGCTGCTGCGCTTTCGTTGAAGGTAAATAATTACCCATTAATGCCCCTCCCCTTCACAAAAAGCTTCGTAGCTTTCCGGAGACAGCAGCCCTTCTTTTCCGCTAACTTGCCCTACTTCTATTAACCATGCACCATATGGGTCTTCATTTATTTTTTCTGGTGAATCAAGAAGCCCTTCATTAATTGCTAAAACAGTTCCAGTGACTGGCGAAATTACATCAGACACAGCTTTAACGCTCTCAACATCGCCAAAACTTTCCCCAGCCACTACCTCATCGCCTTCTGCCGGCAAGTTTACAAAAACTAGCCCACCAAGGGAATCTTGTGCAAAATCGGTAAGCCCGGCCCTTACCGTAGTATCATTTAAAAATTCAACCCATTCATGTGTTTTACTGTACAAAAGATTTTGTTTAATATTCATATTTTAATCTCCTCCATTTGATTTATATTTAAAATTTTTTAAAACTAAAAATTTATTAAGCCCTTTTATAAAATGGCAATGGCACAATTTCTGCGGGGACCATCCTGCCACGCACTTCCGCCTCCACCACCGAGCCAGCCTCCGCAAAACCTTTCCCGATAAGCGCCATAGCGAAAGCAGCGTTAAGGTATGGCAAATGTGTGCCGGATGTAGATATGCCTACCTGCTTGCCCCCTATATAAATAGGGCATCCTTCCCTAATAATCCCCCTGCCGGTTACCTTAAGGCCAACCCGTGCAGTTTTAGGCGCCCCCCTATCAATTATCGCTTGTTTACCAATAAAATCACTTTTATCCATTTTCACCGCAAACCCAAGGCCCGTTTCAAGCGGGCTTATTTCATCATTCATTTCGTGGCCGTAAAGCGGCATGGAAGCTTCTAAGCGAAGCGTGTCCCTTGCCCCAAGCCCACAAGGGGCCAACATATTATCCGTATCCATCAAAAGCCCCCAAAGCTTAGGCCCGGCTTCTGTTTTACAATATAATTCATACCCATCTTCACCGGTATAGCCTGTCTTTGAAATAATGCACTCTACGCCCTGAACCATAACGCCGCTTGTAAATGTGTAGTATTTTTGTGGCAATAAAATTTCATCTACCAGTTTTGTGAGTATAGCCCTTGACATTGGCCCCTGCAAAGCAATTTGGGCGTAACTGTCTGAAGCATCCTCTAAAACCACATCGCCAAAAATATGTTTTTTCAAAAAAGACATTACTTTATGGCGGTTGGCAGCGTTAGGCACAGCCATATATTTATTTTCAGAGAACCGGTAAATTACCATGTCGTCAACAATGCCGCCATTTTCATTGCACAAAAGTGTATACCTGACCCGCCCGTCCCCCATATTTGTAAAATCATTCGTAAAGAGGAAATTCAAATTTTTCAGGCTATCCGGGCCGCTTATCATAATTTCGCCCATATGTGATATATCAAATAAACCGGCATACTGCCTAACAGCCATATGCTCATCAATTACGCCTTTGTATTGAACCGGCAGCAGGTAACCCGCAAACGGTGTTATTTTCCCGCCAAGTGCAATGTGGATGTCATACAGGGCTGTCTTTAGCCCACTTTTTTCTTCCATAACCCTCACCTCGTATTAAATTAGTATATACATTATAACAGTCTAAATATTTCTTAGCTATAGCAATTACCCTGGGCAAAAAAATAAAGCAGTATAATTTTTTAATTAAAAAATTATACCGCTTTATTTTCGGCAAGCCAAACTTATTAATAGGGCAAATTTATTTTACGTAAGCATTTTGGCCACACGGAAAAACCTGCGCCCCATAGCCCTAAAAAAATTTAAATACTTTCTAAATATTTGCGGTTCATACTAATTGCGGCCCTGGTTGCGGATTCTGAAGGCCCGCCTAATACACCCCTTGCTTTAACACAAGCTTCAAGGCTGATTGAATCATAAATATCGCTATCAAAATTTTCAGAAACGGATTTAAATTCATCTATTGTTAATGCTTCGAGATTTTTGTTTTTTTGTATACAATATAGGACAAGCTTGCCGATAGCTTCGTGGGCATCACGGAAAGGCAGGCCCTTTCTAACAAGGTAGTCAGCGGCATCTGTAGCATTTGTAAAACCGCCGGCCGCAGATTTATACATAGCCGCCTTGTTTATTGACATAGTACTAAGCATGTTAGTAAATATAGGCAGGCACATACATACTGTGTCAAAGGCGTCAAACAATGGCTCCTTATCTTCTTGCATATCTTTGTTATATGCCAGTGGCAAAGCTTTCATTACGGTTAATAACGTAATCAAGCTTCCATATACCCGCCCTGTCTTGCCGCGGATTAATTCAGCCATGTCAGGGTTTTTTTTCTGTGGCATTATACTGCTGCCGGTAGAATAAGCATCGTCCAGTTCAATAAACCTATACTCGTCGGAAGACCACATAATTATTTCTTCACAAAACCGGCTTAAATGCATCATTAAAATAGATAAAGCAGAAATGGCCTCTATACAAAAATCCCTATCTGATACGGCGTCCATACTGTTTTGTGCAGCGGAGCCGAAGTTCAAAAGCTCTGCCGTATACAACCTATCTAATGGGTAGGTGGTGGTGGCTAGGGCCCCTGAACCTAGCGGGCAGTCAGAAGCACGTTTTTTAGTATCCAGAAGCCGACCATAATCGCGTTTTAACATCTCAACATAGGCTAACATATGATGCGCTAATGTAATTGGCTGCGCTTTTTGTAAATGCGTGAAACCAGGCATTATTGCCGTTACATTATTTTCGGATATATCCAGCAGCGTGCTAATTAACTGTTTTATTAAATTGTTGACCGAATCAACCGCCTCTATTGTGTAAAGCCTTGTATCCAGGGCAACCTGGTCGTTCCGGCTCCTGCCTGTATGCAATTTTTTGCCTACGCCGCCTATCCGGGATATCAAAATACTTTCGATGTTCATGTGGATATCTTCGGCAGATTCATCAAATTGAAGCCTGTTATTTTCTATATCATCTAAAATCCCTAATAGAGTGGCCTCTATAAGTTTACAGTCTTCCTTAGGGATAATATTTTGCTTTGCCAGCATTTTTACATGGGCAATACTTCCATTAATATCTTGTTTGTATAGACGCTGGTCAAAAGATATTGAAGAATGGAAATGGTCAGTAAAGCTGTCGGTTTTCT
>JAITVM010000124.1 GCA_031285815.1 Clostridiales bacterium
TTAAAATTTTTAAATATATGTTTGATAAAATAAGCAATAGACATATATGCAAATGGGCCAACCAGGGCACCAAAAACAAAATAACCCTTCCCTCCTGGGTAAGAAGCCAACATTAAAAATATAATTGGGAAAAATACGGCGCTGCCCAATTTTATTATCATTGGAATTTTGGCGTAAAAATTATAGCAGATAATTGAGCCCCGTTTAAACGCGCCTAAGTCATGCCTATATAAAAATAAAAGTACAATAACCATTATAGCGGCAAATACTGAAAAAACGGTAATATAACCTATAAAATTACCCCTATCAAAATTTTCATACTTAAAGGCCTCTACCTTTTCGACTAAACCGGCGGTAGCAAAATAATAACCGGTTATATTATTTTTGCTAAAAGATATATTCAGAAGCTCGCCATTAAATTCAACACCGCCTAGCCTATCCGAATTAAGCGGCACTACATAAGCTCCGGGCATCCTTTTAATTTCTTCTTCAAGTGCTATATATTCACTATCTGAAAGCCCTTTTGACACGCCGTTTAGCATATGGTAGTTTTTTTCTTCCCTATTATCTTTAATTAAGTAGCCAAAATCTTGGTTAGACTCTAAATATGAACCGATCTGGTAATAATAATTTACTTCCTCTTCTACTTGCGCATCTATGCTATAACCAGATTCCACTTCTTGCCTTGCTAAATAAATAGCCTCATAGGTTTTATCCAGCATTTCAAGTTTTGCCGCCCTTTCCGCTAAGACGCCTTCTATATTTTCATGGGCAACTTGTTCGCCAGTGCCATAAGCGTTATAAAATACCCCGCTATTATTCCCGCCCAATTGGGGCTCTTCATCGCTTCCATTGCTATAGTAGCCAATCAAAATTTCGTTATAAAAATTTTCTATGTTAACGCGCTCATTTAAATAATCCGGGTCTGTTTTATATTGCAGTATACTGTCGCCGGCCTTCGCTTCTATGCCTTTTCTATATTCTTGGCGGAACTCCTCTTCATTAAAAGAAAAGCCGCCAAAATCTATGAAAAACCTGTTAAGGTTTTTAGCATACCTTTGGGTTTCATAGTCGTCCATAACCATACTGAAATAATAGATGCCCTCTTCTTCTTGCGAACCAAATGTAGGCTCATCCCCGTTATAGGCCCAACGCGAAAAGGCAGCACACACTAATGTTGATATAGCTAACAATAATATTATATAAGCTACAAACCCATTTTTGCGTTTATGCTTTTTTAATACAACCTCGGGCCCTTTTGCCAATTCAGCCTCTATGCCTAGTTTTTTTTCTTCCCCTTCCGGGCCATTACTTCTCAATTTTATATCCAACGCCCCATACCACCTTTAAATAAATTGGCTCTTTAGGGTTGACTTCAATTTTTTCGCGTATCCTCCTGATATGCACCGAAACAGTGTTTTCAGAATTCATAAAGTCTTCGCCCCAAACAGTTTCGTAAATTTCTTTAATAGAAAAAATCCGGTTTTTATTCTCCATTAGCAGCTGCAAAATCTTAAACTCTATAGGGGTTAGCCGCACTAAATATTCATTGACATATACCTCTTTTGTCTTTTTATTTAAATATAGCCCCCTGATATTTATTTCATCATTGCCAGGCTTCTTAAAGTTTTCATATTTAATATAGCGCCTTAAATTAGATTTTACACGGGCCACCAATTCTAAATAGTTGAACGGTTTTGTTATGTAATCATCCGCGCCAATATTTAACCCTAAAATAATATCTGAATCTTCTGATTTTGCAGTCAACATAATTATCGGTATGTCCTTTTCCTTCCTTATTACAAGCGTAGCCTGTACCCCGTCCATTTTAGGCATCATGATATCCATTAATATCAAATGGATATCTTCGCTTTTCAAAACGCCTAGGGCCTCTTCACCATTTGCCGCCTTGAAAATATTAAAGCCCTCATTGCTCAAAAAAATCTCTATAGAATTTAAAATTTCCCTATCGTCGTCCACTATTAGGATATTGGAATTAAGCATAGTTTTCCTCCTTAAATACAATTGTAAGCTATAGTTCTTACAAAAAATTAATTTTTTTTATTAAGAATTCCTTAAGGTTGCATTGGCAAACTAAAAAAATCCCCCCCTACTTATTTGGGAAGGAAAGCTCTCTTGCCGCAGTATTAAAATAGCTGTATAAATTATTGCCTAAGGCTTTAAAAACATCATCTTTATAAATAGGCATCCCACTAAAAAAACCTTGCACAATATCGCACCCCATAGATTTAACAAACTGAAGCTGCTCTTTAGTCTCAACGCCTTCTGCTATTGTTTTAAAATTAAGCACATGGGAAAGCTCTATTATTTTTTCGGTTATCCGCTTATCAATATTTGACGTAGATACATTATCAATAAATGACTTATCTATTTTTATGCTAGACATTGGGAGGGTCTTCAAATAAGTAAGGGATGAATACCCTGTACCAAAATCATCTAGCGCCATTGAAATACCCATATCTTTTAATTCATATAACTTTTTCAAATTGAGTTCAAAGTTTTCCATTAAAGCAGTTTCAGTAATTTCCAATTCTAGCATCCCAGTATCTATTTCCGTTTCAAAAAGGATTTCCTTTACATATTCAATCAAATGGTTATCTATTAACTGAATCGGCGATAAGTTGACTGATATTTTTATATCTTTATAGCCCCTGCCTTGCAATTCCTTTAATAACCGGCATGATTCTAAAAGCACCCATCTCCCCAGCGGGACAATAAGCCTTGTCTCTTCAGCAATTGGGATGAAGACGCTGGGCGGCACCATTCCGCGTTTCGGGCTTGACCAGCGCGTTAAAGACTCAAAACCCGAAAGCCTCCCGGTATTAATATCATACTGCGGCTGTAAGTATAACAGCAATTCCCCATTGGCACCTACCGCATTTTTTAAATCCTTCTCAATCTCCAGCTGCTCTTTAAGGTCTTCCTGCATTTTTTTATCAAAGAACAAATACTTGTTCTTACCCATATTTTTAACACGGTTCATTGCAATATCTGCACATTTCAATAAATCTTCAAAATCCTTGCCATTATCTGGCGATACCGAAATGCCAATGCTTGCCTCTACAGAGTACGAAACATCTTTTTCATCGTCATAGGATATGCTTAGGGTTGTGGACAAAAGCTCAATATAATTTATTAAGCCCTCTAAAGTACCATATTCCGGGATAAAAATTGCAATTTCATCCCCGCTGAACCTGCTGACAATATAATTTTTAGATATCGAGCGTATCCTAACAGCCATTTCACAAATCACCTTATCCCCAAAATAATGGCCGAAGGAGTCATTTATAAATTTAAAATCATCAATATCTAAAAAAATAAAAGCGGACCGGCTATACGGGTTATTTTTATAAAGCATATCAACATATTCTTCCATATAGGTCCGGTTATCTAGACCTGTCAAATTATCATAATAGGCTAACTTTTTAATTTTTTCCTGATATATGCACGCGCTCGAAATATCTGTTAAAGAACCGGCCAAGTTAATGATCTCACCTTCACGGTTATAGGTAAGCTTGCCGAAAAATTCAATATACGTGTAGGACTTGTCGTCATTAACAAGCCTAAAAGACGATTTAAAGCTATCTAATTTATTTGAGACCGCAAGGTGCACATTCTTTAATACTTTATAATAATCCTCTTTATACATCCTTGTAATCAAAATATTTTTTATATCCCTATTGTTCGCATGGGCGTCCTTGCATAGGAGCTGTTTACATTTATCCGAGAAATAGAATTTATTTTTCTTGACATCAAAATCAAGCATCCCTATATTCATAGAATCTATTAGAAATTTATGTTTATTTTCTGATTCCTTAAGCCGCTCTACCCCATTAAACATAGAAAAATTTTTGTCCAAGACACTCTCTGACTCTGCCAGCCCTTTAAAAATCATCCGACCCTCATTTATCGATGAAGAGTACTTTTCTTCATGATAAAATTCGGATATATCCTTACAAACAAAAACATAATATAAAATGCCATTCTCATTTTTGCACGACTTAGCAAACACAGACATAAATATTTCTTTTTTGTCCTTTGTAACTATGCCAATGTCTGCTTCTGACACACCCTTGCTATAAAGCTTCGTTAAAAAAGTTTTATAGTCAATGCCACTATATTTTGTAACTAGCGACGAAAAAAATACCTTGTCTACTATATCCCCTTTTTCATAATTTGTATATTTTAAAAATGGTTCATTAACGTCAATTATTTTATTGTCTAAAGATACTTTAATTATGAAAGTCCCTGTAATATTTAAGGCAAAATCTTTT
>JAITVM010000127.1 GCA_031285815.1 Clostridiales bacterium
TGCAACTGCCATTGCAATAGTTTTGCCTTTGTCAATTTTTAGTGCGGTTATGTATACTTCAAAAATGGACATAAAAATTTTGCTAGGTGTATGTATAGGCGGGTTAATAGGCGGTAAAATTGGTGCGGGGCTTTTAAATAAAATCCCGGATGGCGTGCTGCACAAAATATTTGGGTTATTTATGATGGCAGCTGCCGTTAGGATGATTTTATGATAATTAATATATTGGTTGGGCTTTTATCTGGGGTAATTAGCGGGCTTGGGATTGGCGGCGGCGTTTTGTTAATACCCATGCTTGTGTTTTTTAGCGGGGTTGGGCAACATGAAGCACAAAATATTAATTTGCTTTATTTTATACCGACAGCCATCATTTCTTTAATAACCCATAACCGAAATGGGGATATTGAAAAGAAAGTAATTTTTAAGATAGTGGCCTTGGGTTTATTGGGGGCTTTTTGTGGGTCCATATTGGCTAATAAACTGGACAAAGAAGTATTGAGGCGTTTTTTTGGCGGGTTCCTTTTGATTATGGGTTTTTTTGAATTTAAAAGGCGGCCTGTTAACGAAGGTGGTGAAAAGCATATTAAAGCCTAGGGCAAGATACGATGAATTATTGGGTTTTTATACTGATGACGATATTAAAAAAATTGAAGAGGTACTTAATAGCTGACCATTAAAACCGGTTAGGGCTACCCATCAATTTGGTAGCCCTAACCGGTTTAGCCATTGCTTTTAATCATTGCTAAATAAGCTATTAAACAAATTAAATATCTTGCGCCGGCGCGAATCTGTCAAGTTTTGGTCAAAAATTAATTTTTCACCATCATAGGCCAAAACGTCGCCCTCATGAAAATCGTCATAATTTTCATTGAATTCAAATTCAAAATTAATTTCCGTGTCAAGCTCTTGGCATATCAAATATTCTTCCGTAATCCTATCCACAATTAAAATTTTTCTGGTAGTTTGATTTTCTAAATTCATATTATAGCCTCTTTAAAAATTAATTATCTTTGAAGATGGTCACAATTTCAAGGGCTCATCATTAATAATAACCCTATAGCCATCGGTTTCTAGTTTAATGGTACCCAATAGGTCTGTCCTATATACTTGTGTACCATTTAATTTTTCAATAGTTTCTTTATGTGGGTGCCCATAAGGGTTATTGGCACCACAGCTAATTATTACAGCGTGTGGGTTAACTGCTTCTAGAAAATTATCTGACGTACTTGTTGATGAACCATGGTGGCCCGCTTTATACACATCGGCAGATATATTTTGGTTTAGCCCTAAAATTTCATTTTCTGCTTCGGTTTCGGCATCGCCGGTAAATAAAAACGAGCGTCCTTTATAGTTCATTTTTAAAGAAATTGAGTAATTATTAAGGTTTTCATAATTATTATTGACTGGGTTAAGGATTGTAAATTCTAGCTCGCCTAGCTGGAAAAAGCTATTTGCCTTGGCTAGGGTTGGCATGATTTTTTTATTTTTTATACTGGTTAAAAATTTTTCATATGTTGTGGTATCAGATAACCCATTTGTCATTAATATGTTTTTTACATCAAGGGAATTGATTATTTTGTCTAACCCCCCGATGTGGTCAGTGTGTGGGTGTGTTGCAACAACATAGTCAAGGGTTGTTACGCCTTTGCTTTTGATGAAACTTAAAAGCTCGTTTTCTGTTTCATTTTCCCCGCCGTCAATTAGTATATTCCCAAATTCTGAAGTTATTAGGGTGGAGTCTGCTTGGCCAACGTCAATATAGTATATAAAAACAGGCCCCATACCAGTATTAAAGCCCTCGGTGCTATTAAATTTAAACCGCGGTATAAGGCGTACAATAATAATGATAAGGATAATAACCCATGCATATTTATATTTTAATAATTTTTTTAATTCCCTTTTTGTTTTTTTGTTAAATTCCATTTTTATCATTCCTAACTATATTGGCTAAATAAACAGGTTTTAATATGACCTTAAATATTCTGCAATTTCCCATTGGTGTACATAGTTAGAGTAATTATTCCATTCAATATCTTTTGCTTTAATATAGTTTGACAAGATATGTTTGCCAAGTGAGTTTTTAATCAGCTCGTCTTTTAAAAGGGAATCTATTGCCTCTTTTAAATTAGATGGAAGTTTTTCTATGCCATTTTGGTTTAATTGGGCATCTGTCATGTGATATATATTTTCGCCGACCGGCATAGGGGGGGCGATTTTTTCTTTTATTCCGTGTAGCCCTGCCCTAAGCATCGCCGCAAGCGCTAAATAAGGGTTGCAGGATGGGTCGGGGTGCCGGAGCTCAATCCTTGTGCCGGTTGAACGGGCGACCGGTACCCTAATAAGGGGGCTGCGGTTGGCGTAAGACCATGCTATATATACAGGGGCTTCATAGCCGGATACAAGCCTTTTATAAGAATTAACAAGGGGGTTTGTTAACGCAGTCATACCTTTCGCGTGTTTCATGACGCCGCCGATAAAATGGAAGGCCTCTTTGGAAAGCTGGTTTTCGCCACCCTCTTCATAAAATGCATTTTTGCCATTTTTAAAAAGGGACATATTACAATGCATGCCTGACCCACAAACACCGTTTAGGGGTTT
>JAITVM010000136.1 GCA_031285815.1 Clostridiales bacterium
ATCTTTATTCCTTAGCATGGAAATTTTGTGGGTTATGAGCGGGTGGTCGATAATGTGTAGTGTATCCATTTCAAAATATCCTCCAAATAATAAATAATATTGTAGTTAACTTTCCGGGCTTTGCCACAGCCTATTGGGGCAAAGAAATTTTATCAATCAAACCTAAAATAATAGCATAAATTTCGTTAGCACAGGATTCATATACGCCATAGCTTTGCCCAAATGGGTCAACAATATCTTTATTTTCGTTATAAACAAACTCATAGAGTGCAAAAATTTTACCGCCCTCATCACCGGTTACCTGTGATAAGCCTTCTTTTTGGGCCCATGTCATAGTAAGGATTAGGTCAAACTTTTTATAATCCAAAGCCTCAAAAACCTTAGCCCTAAACCCTTCAATATTATCAATGCCAAGGCTTTGAAGGGCACGTTGTGAATTATCAGACATCAAAGAGCCACTAAAAGCATAAATGCCCCTAGATTCAACATTGATGCTTAATTTATCCCCCTCTAGCAGATGCCTTGTTATAAATTCAGCCATAGGGCTCCTACAAGTATTCCCTGTACATACATATAAAATATTTTTGTACATAAAAACCTTCTTTAAACATTAATTATATTATAGCCGGAAGCTTTTTTTAGCCTATTCATTATAGCGTGGCCCAAGCCGGATTCTGAAAAGCCCTCTGCAAATACAACATCTGTATTATAAAAATCAAATTTCCTTAAACTATCAAATAAATTTGAGGCTATGCCCGCCTCGTCGCACCTGTCCCCTACAATGAGCACAAGGTATTTATTTTTGTCATAGGAGTGCTGGGTTTGGGAGGTAGCTAAAATCCCTACCTTTTTACCCTCACTATAACATTTTTCTGCCTGTTTGTTAACCCCATTGACAATATTTTTAATATCGCCATTTATTATTGTAACCAATGCATCTGGGGAATAATGTTTATACTTCATTCCTGGGGCTTTTGGTTTTACCGGCTGCCCCATTATGCCCTTATCCACCTCAATATGCCCCAAAACAGGCCTCAGCATCTCTAATGTAATACCACCCGGCCTCAATAAGCATGGAACCTCTGTACTTAAATCCACTATTGTAGATTCCACCCCTATGCCACAGCTGCCGCCATCAATAATCATATCGATTTTGCCGCCTAAGTCAAACTCTACATGGGATGCGCGGGTGGGGCTAGGCTTACCTGATGAATTGGCGCTGGGTGCCGCAATAAAAATATTTGACCCCGACAGTAGCCGGCGCGCAATATTATCCGCCGGCATCCTGACTGCAATTGTATCCAGCCCACCGGTTACATAAAAAGGCACCGTACTGGCTTTTTTTAATATGAGCGTAAGCGGCCCCGGCCAAAAATTTTCAATTAGTTTTTCGGCTTCGTTGCTTATACCGCTTACTAAATTACCCAGCTGGGGCCTTTCTGATATATGGATAATTAGCGGGTTATCTGATGGGCGCCCTTTAACTTCATATATTTTTTTTACCGGCTTCGGGTTAAATGAGTCTGCGCCTAACCCATAAACCGTTTCTGTTGGGAAGGCGACCAGCCCCCCTGCTTTAAGGATATAAGCCGCCTCTTCTATAACACTGTCAAGCCCCGTTAAATCATCATTGCTAACTTTCCTGATTATAGTATTCAATTAACGCCACAACACTTTTTATATTTCTTGCCGCTGCCACAAGGGCAAGGGTCATTTCTCCCAATTTTATCATCGTTAACAATGGTACGTGATTTTTTTAATTCCGCCTGGCGCGCTTTATCAAAAATAGTATCCCATTGCGGCAAAGTATAAAGGTGTTTAGCTTTGTATTCGACCATTTTTTTATACAGTGTTTCAAAATCTATTTTTAAATTTACTATTGTATCCTCATTTAAAACTTCAAAATCAACCGGCTCTTCAACCGCTTCGTTAATCCCGTCCAAAAACCCGCAAATAAATGTGGGCGGCATTTGGAACCGTTCTGAAAGCCCCTTAACTGAACCGGAAATATTATCGGCTTTGTTAGCTAAAATATATTCATAAATCTTTTGTTCCAGTGGCAGGTAAACGCTCCAAGCCTTATCATTGTTCGTGCCATTTTTAGTATAGGCCGTAGCCAGCCACTCTTCATATAAGCTCATTAAAAATTTCCTCCTAACCCTTTATGTGGATTTGACCCACAATCAACAGCATTATTCAATACCTGTTATAGATTTTACATAATAAACAGAAATTTTACAATGATATTCTGAAAGATTTTTTGTGTTTATTCCCTATCGGGTACAAAAATGTCAATGTAGGAGGAATAAACATATATTTTACAATGCTATCCTCAAATCCCTTGCGTTTATTCCCTATCAAGTACAAAAATATCAATATAGGGGAAGTCTGCGCCAATCCTATCGGTAAACGAGCCGCCTTTTTCACGTATTTCACGTGGTGGTGCGCCAACTACTATATTGGTTACCATCTCTTCTTTTATAAAAGATTTTATAATCTCATATACATCTTCCCCACATAAAGCATGGACTACCCCGCCAAACTCAGAAGCGTAATTAAATAATAATTGTATAAGTTCAGTTTCAGATTCTGTTGTAAACATATTTTTGCCAATAACAACATTCAAAATATGCAGCTGTGCCCTTTTATCAACGGCGATTTCCCTGCCTTTATCAATAAGCCTCTTACTATTTTTTTGTGCCGTAACACAAACAAGAACCTTTTTTTGCAAAAGAACAACCCCTCTATTTAAAAATTTACTCTATTAATTAATCGACAAATACGCTTATAAACTAATAATAAACAAAGCTGTAAAAACATCCAGCCAATTATAAAGCCTTATGTTTTTAGCCCCTGTCAAACCTAGCTGTTTAATTAATACAAAATTCAATATATTTATATTATAATAAATTAATGCAGTTTATAAAAGTGTTTTGGTTTGAAATATTTTTTATGGGCTAAAGCCATACCTATATTCCTAATTACCCTAAAAAAATTTATTTTTTTATTTTCATAGCATTGACATAGCATATTATTTATACTATAATAACTTTTGTTGCCAAGCACATAAGCTTGCATTAAATAATATGCCCAGATAGCTCAGTCGGTAGAGCAGAGGACTGAAAATCCTCGTGTCGGCGGTTCGATTCCGTCTCTGGGCATATTTTTTATGGGTCATTA
>JAITVM010000159.1 GCA_031285815.1 Clostridiales bacterium
ATCTATTGAAGCACAATCCATTATTTCAAGATTTTGTAACCTTTGTTTATGGTGTTTTACAGAATTATTAATTAAATTAGAATAATATTTATAAATATATAAGCTTAAGTGGGCGATAAAAATACGTTAAACCTATGTATTTATGGCTTTTGGCTTATAATTTTTACAACTAACAGTCAGGTGTGCTGGCTAAAAGTGCGGCCAAATAAAAAACAATAATAAAAAAATAATTTTTATGGGCATTTTATTCAAAGCGTATTATACATAAAAGATAGGCTATTTTATAATTATTAATATAAACATTAACTGTTATAGAAAATAAAGCTGTTTTATATTTATAGATCGTAATAAGTGGAGGAAAATGATGAGAGGGTATGATTTTTCTGCAGGTAAAGTGTTTGACGGTAATTTGCCAGCCCCAATACAAGATTCAGATTTTGTAGCTATTTGTAATTCTAATGATATTCATAGTTTAGTAAATATTTTTGGCTGGGATGAAGATACAGTGGAGGAGTGTACTAATTTAGATGAAACCGTACGCTACACAAGCTACGAGCAATATGATTTTATCAGCCTAATATATTTAGAAGAAGAGGGCGGTACAATATATCAACAAGAGGTCAATATATTTTTTGCTAAAAATTACCTTGTGTTGGTGCTTCCGGCAGAAACTGCAGGCAGGCTTTCAAAACTAGCAAGCAGAATTGCTAAAGCTGTCCCTGGCGCAGCAGGTAAAACAGCCCCGATTCTATATATTTATTATTCTATTTTTGATAGCCTGGCCACTGATTTTTCGGATATGCTTGAAGGGTTAGAAGATGAAATGGAGGCATTATCTGAAAATATTGAAAGTAAACCAAGCCAAGGGCAGAGCAAAGAAATTGGGAGGCTACGTAGGGTAGCTTATGCTTATAAAAAACAATTGCGTGCATTATCATATATCGGTGGGCAAATTTTGATGGATAAAAACGGCCTATTAATAGATAAGCATATGCGGTATTTTAGAAATATTGATACAAGGCTCTTGAAATTATATGATTTTGCAGATAGCCTTTTTGATTTATCTAATGAGCTGCTCCATGCATATGATAGCAAATTTTCGGCACAAATGAACGAAACAGTCAATAAATTAACGGTAATTACTCTTTTTTTTGGGCCCCCAACTTTAATTGCAGGGATTTATGGCATGAATTTTGTAAATATGCCTGAACTTGGGTGGATATTTGGATATCCGGCGGCCCTGGGTTTGATGGCTATCGTCAGTATTTTTATTTATATTTTGTTAAAGAAAAAGAAATGGGTTTAGATGGGGTATGGATTATTAAAATACCCCCTAAATGTTTGCTAGAAGATTAAATGTGGGCATACTAATAAAATGAATGAGGTTCTGTGATACAAATATTATAATTATTTTATAAATAATAAATTTAAAAATTTTGGGGTAATTGATACAACCCATTTTGTTTTAGATTTTTTTATCATTTTCGGTTATATAATTTTTTGTAATGTTTTTTACTTTATGTAGGAGGGCTAATTAATGAAGAAGGGGAATTTTAGCTTTAAAGGGGTAAAACCCGGTAAATTTAGGAGATTAGGTTCTAAACTATCGTCCCTTATATTAATGGGGGTAATTTTTTGTGCGCTAATCATAAGCTCGGTCAGTTATTTCATCTTTTTTACAACATCAATAGGGTATAAACAAGAACTGATAAAGGCGGCTGTTGCAGCTGGCACATCTGTTATTAACCCAGAAGAGTTTAGGGAATGGGATGAAACAAATGTGGCGGATGACAATTACTATAAAAGTTATGGGAGCCTTAAAAAATTAAGGGAAGAGATGAATATTAAATTGCTTTATACAATGTCTGAAGTTGAAGATGGGTATAAATATGTATTGGACTCGATGACCCCAGAAGAATTCCCTGAATTGGCTTCAGTCCTTGGGGGTATTGATTCTTTAGAAGAATATGGCCCTGAGCCAATAGAAGCACTAAGGTCAAAACAAATTATTATTTCGGATATTTACGACGGAGGGGAAGGCTATGGCTACCTTATATCAGCATTTGCGCCTATCATAGACGGGTCGGGTGAAGCTATTGGCATTGTTGGTGCTGATATCAGCGTTTCAGATGTGGTAAACTCCATGGCGGGTTTTGCCATTGGTTTTTTAGCGATAATAATAGCTTGTTGTTCTGCGGTTGTTATAATATCAAAACAGTATGTGAAAAAATTATTGGACAGGCCTATTAAACGGCTATCAGAAGCGTCAAAAGAATTAGCGGCAGGTAAAGTTGATATAAATATTGATAATTATGCTAATGACGAGATTGGCCAATTATCTGAGGATTTTAAAACAGTTGCTGGAGTTATAAACCGGCTTGTGGAAGATATACATGGCATGGCTATTCATTATAATGAAGGCGCACTGGATGCTAGGATAAATTTAGAGGGCCTCAACGGTGCGTACCTGGAAATGTCAGAGGCAATTAACGAAATGGCTTCTTCAATGAATGGTGTAACCTTGGAAGTATTAGGGGTTATGCGTGATTTTGGGAGTGGGAAATTCGAGGTAAAGCTACCAAAGTATAAAGGAAAGAAGGCGGCGGTAAATCAGGCTGTAGACCTTGTCTCTGAAAATATGAAAATGATAAATAAAGATATACAAGCCATGCTTAAGGCCGTTATCAATGGGAATTTGAGCCTTAGGGTTGACGAATCCAGATATGAAGGGGGATGGGCGGAAATTATAAATGGGCTTAATGGTGTAATGATAGCGGTATCAACGCCTATAGGCCAGGCTAGGCAGGCTTTGGAAGCCATTTCCGAAGGCCATTTAAATATTTCCATGAGCGGCGAGTATAACGGGGATTTTGCAGATATAAAACAAGCATTAAATTCGACTGCGTATACCATTAAAGAAATGATTACAGATATAGATAGGATTCTAAGGGGGATCTCTGAAAATAACCTTAATCAAGAGGTTACAAGTGAGTACAAGGGTGATTTCAGCGAAATAAAATCTGCAATTAACCGTATTTTAGATACACTTAACCAAGTCATCGGTGAAATAAATGTAGCATCTATAAATGTTAAGACAGGCTCTGAAGGCATTTCCCGTTTTGGGTCAGAACTGGCTGAAGGTGTTAACGAACAAAATTCAGCGCTTATAGAATTGGGTGGCTCAGTTTCAAAAATGGGCGAACAAACAAAAAATAGCGCTGAAAATTCAAACGACATGAGCCAAATAGCCATTTTCACAAGAGGGAATGTCCAGAATTGTAATGAAACTATGGCGGAATTAAAATTAGCGATGGATGGGATTATGGAATCTGCAAAAAGTATAGAGGGTATTAATAACCTTATTGAAGGCATAGCATTCCAGACAAAACTTCTGTCGCTCAATGCGGCAATTGAAGCCGCCAAGTCAGGTATCCATGGAAAAGGGTTTGGAATTGTTGCCGACGAGGTTAGAAGGCTTTCTGAGCATAGTAAAAATGCAGCAGATGACACGGCTAAATTAATAAACGCAACTATCGAAAAGGTTGGGCAAGGTTATAAGACCGCAGAAGTTACGGCTTTGTCGCTTAAGAAGATTAGTTCAAACATAAATAAAATTGTCGAGATAGCAGGCCGGATGTCTAACTCTGCAGATGAGCAGGCGGAAGCAGTCTCGCTTATTAATGAAAAGATAGATAAAATTTCCCAAGTGGTACAGACAAATACAGTTGTAGCCAATGATTCAGCAGACGCTTCCAGACAACTCCTGGCGCAGTCAGATAAGCTTAATGAAATGATAGAGCCCTTTGAATTTAGGGATAGGGGGATGATGTGATTTAAATAATTACTATTATATTGATTACGAAATATTATATAAATAAATTTTTTAGAGCCAGCAACTTAAGTAAAAAAGTTGCTGGCTCTATATTTTCTATTAAAAAAATTTTCTAACTAACCCATTGGTTTTCTATGTCAGTTATAGACCATACCCCGCTTTGGTTTGTAAGGGTATATGCCCCGCCTATCGCCCCGAGGCCAGAGCGCCATTTTGAGGCGTTGGTAACTAGTTTTTTCTCTGTTAGGGAAGTATCTTCAAACGATATAACAACCCCCTCTTCGAAAAATGAATCTTTTATAAGCCCTTTTTCCTCTAAGCCTTTTACATTGTCTTCTAATAGCGTGTAGCCGCTATCTTCACAAAAAGCCTTCATTAGTTCGAGAAATTCTGTGCTGTCTTCTTGCATTGCACCCGCAAGGTCGACTGCGATATATTTAATATCCGTATTCAAGCCCGGGTCATCTGCAAATATTTGTTCAAATAAAACAAAATAAGGGTTAGATTGGCTTATATTGTTAGTAGGCGTACTGGCGGCGTTACTATCAATGGGCGTATTGCTTTTTGTGCCGCAGCTGCAGAGTAACCCAGTAAATAAAAAGCAAGCAAGAAATAATAATTTTATCCTCATTTTAAATTCCCCTTTATTTGTTTAAACGGGGGCAGCTTTTAGATTGTTTCAAATATAATAAAATATTTTGTAATGAAGGCGCCGGTTTGGAAATTTTAAATTATTGGGGCTGATTGACACTATAAAATAAAATTGATAGGATTAATGGCAATAAAGCAAAAGGGGCCAATAGGTTATTAGTTAAATTGAAGGGTGGTTGCAGGGTTGGGTAGCTCCATACTTATTATTGATGATGATAAAGATTTATGTTTGTTATTAAAAAGGGGTTTAGAAACAGAAGGGCATATTGTAAATATATTGCATGATGGCGAAACCGGCATAACAGAAGCGGCTACTGGGGGATATCAGCTTATTGTTTTAGATATTATGCTGCCAAAGTTAAATGGGTTTGAGGTTTTGTCTGATATAAGAAAAAATAATAATACCCCAATTTTAATGTTGACAGCAAAAGATAGTGAGCCTGATAGGGTTTCTGCATTACGTATGGGGGCGGATGATTATATAACAAAGCCCTTTAGCAATAATGAATTTTTGG
>JAITVM010000201.1 GCA_031285815.1 Clostridiales bacterium
CGAATTGAAAATGGCCGGAGGTTTCACCCTTTAACCATAATTTTTCCCTGGAGCGGCTAAAATAATGTACCTTGCCGGTCTCGATAGTTTTCCTAAAAGCCTCTATATTCATATATGCAAGCATTAAAACCTCTAATGTTTCATGGTCCTGGGTTATTACCGGCATTAGCCCTTTCTCATCAAAAATAAGCTCCATTATAAAGCCCTCCCGTATAAATTAATTAACCTCATAGTCCAGTATTGCCTTTTTCAAATCGATAGAGCCCTCATAAAGCGCTTTTCCAATAATAGCGCCATATGCATTTATTTTTGATACGTTAACCAAATCATTATATGATGAAATACCGCCGGAAGCAATTATATTAAGGCCTGATTTTTCAATAAGCTCTTTAGTTGTTTCGATATTTGGCCCTTGCATCATTCCGTCTTTAGATATATCCGTATAAATCACCGTTTTAATGCCCATACCTTTTAATTCGAAACACAGGTCAACAGCTGTTTTCCCGCTTATTTCTTGCCAGCCGTTAATAGCCACATAACCATTTTTTGCGTCGATGCCAACTGCAATTTTATCACCGAACAGGCGGGAGGCTTCCTTAACTAAACCCGGCTCTTTTATTGCGGCTGTCCCTAAAATAACACGCGAAACGCCTAAATTAATTTTTTCTTTTATATCATTGATGGACCTGATACCGCCGCCAACCTGGATAGGGATATTTATTTCCCCCAAGATTTCTTTTATGCAGCCATTATTAAAAGAGCTGCCCTCTTTAGCGCCATCCAAATCAACAATATGTAAAAATGATGCCCCCGCATCTTCCCATTGCCGTGCAATTAAGCTCGGCTTGTCAGAAAATACTGTAACATCGTCAAATTTACCCTGCTTAAGCCGGACACATTTACCATCAATAATATCTATAGCCGGAAATATAATCATATAAAACCCCTTCCCCGAACGAAACCGCTTAAATTTTTTATAATGACCCCTTTGTTGATAATACACCGGCTACCCTGGAATCAATTTGCGTAGCCTCATCTAATGCCCTGCCAAATGCTTTAAACGCCGCCTCTGCTATATGGTGGTTATTTTTCCCCGCCAATAGCTTTATATGTAAATTCATTTGCGCGTTATCAGCCACTGCCCGAAAAAATTCTTCAACCATCTCTGTATCAAAACCCCCCAGCCGGGGGGCTGTAAAAACAACATCAAAATTTAAATATGCCCTTCCGGATAAATCCAGCGCACACATAACTAAGGTTTCATCCATTGGCAATATAGAAGAGCCATACCGCCTAATAGATTTTTTACCGCCTAAAGCCTGTGCAATAGATTTGCCAAGCACAATACCCACATCTTCAATAGTGTGGTGGCAATCAACATGCAGGTCGCCTAATACATTTAAGTCCAAGTCAAAAAAACCATGTTTTGAAATATGGGTTAACATATGGTCAAAAAAACCAATGCCGGTATTGATATTATTTATCCCGGCCCCGTCAATATTTAAGCCTAGGTTTATTTTCGTTTCATTCGTAACCCTCTCGATAGTACTACGCCTCTCCAAAAACAACACACCTTTATAATAGTAAAAAACTAAAGCCCCTCTATAACCGAAAGTACCGTCTCCATATCTTTTCTGGTGCCTATGGTAACCCTAAGGCGCTCTTTATAATTGGCATAATTATTAAACCTCATAAGTTTTACTAAAATGCCATGCTGGGTTAATGTATTAAATAACTCTTTTTCTGAATCCATCAGAACAAAATTTGCACCGGAATCAAATACTTTTATAAATTTATATTTTCTTAATTCACCACAAAAAAATTCTTTATTCCTTAAAATAGCGCCGGTTTTATTTTTATTTTCCCCTACTTCCTGTAAAACAAGGGTTGCTATAAATTGAGACAGGCTTGATAAATTATAAGGTGGCTTGCATAAATTTAAGGCACCTATCATTTCCTTAGAGGCAAGGCCGTAACCTACCCTTAAGCCCGCAATGCCAAATGCTTTTGAAAAAGTTTTTAAAACAATAATGTTGTTATACTTTTCAATGTATTCAATCATGCTATGCCCGCCAAACTCCCCGTATGCCTCGTCTATAACAACAACACAGTTCGTATTTTCTATTATTTTAACCATATCATTTATTTCTAAAACACTGCCTGTTGGGTTATTTGGCGTACATAAAAATAATAATTTGGCTTTTTCTTTATTTACGGTTTCTATGACCACATCAGGCTGGAAAGCGAAGCCGCCGCCACTGCTGATTGTTATAACCGAGCCGTGGTTTATCCTGGCGGCTAAAGCATACATAGAAAAGGTAGGCTCAATAATAGCGGCTTTATCGCCTTCGTTTAAAAAAACTTTAGTTATTATGTCGATTAACTCATCCGAGCCTACCCCACAAATGATATTTTCGGTTTTTTTATTATAAAAACCGGCAATCGCTTTTCGTAATTTATAAGAATCCGTGTCGGGGTACCTATTAAAATCTTCATCCCGTATATAATTAATTATCTTATTTTTTATAGAATCTGATAAACTAAACGGGCTTTCATTAGCGTCAATTTTTATGCTGTAAGGCCTTTCAACAACCTTATATGCTTCAAAGGATTTTAAGCCTTCCCTGATTAAACTATTTAAGCCATCCATCGCCTTGCCTCACCTTCACAGAATTAGCATGGGCTGTAAGCCCTTCAGCCTCGGCAAAGCTTATTGCGCTACTGGCCAAATTTGATAATGATTCCTTTGTAAAATAT
>JAITVM010000236.1 GCA_031285815.1 Clostridiales bacterium
TTAAAACAAGTACCCTTTTCAAATTTTCAACTCCCCTAATAAACGCCCCTTCATTAATTTGAGCGCTTTCCCCCGGTGGCTTATAGTATTTTTCTGTTCCAAGCTCATTTGCGCGTTAGTCATTTTAAAACCTTCATAATAAAAAATAGGGTCATAGCCGAAACCGTTTTCGCCTATGGCTTTATCATTTATAATACCTTCCATGGCCGCTTTTGTTGTAAAAACCCTGCCATCAGGAAAGGCGGCCGCAATTACCGAAACAAACCGTGCGCCCCTTTTTTCTTTTGGTACCCCTTCAAGCTTTTCCAATATAATTTGATTTTTTTGCGAGTAAGGGGTATCTACACCAAGAAACCTTGCGGAATGCACTCCCGGCCCCTTGTTTAAAAAATCTATTTCAAGCCCTGAATCATCAGATAAAACAATTTTCCCAGAAACCTTGCAGATTTCAACAGCCTTCTTGATTGCGTTCTCTTCAAAAGTTTCGCCATCTTCTACTACCTCTATATCAATACCAGCCTCTTCCATGCTTATTGGCACAATATCAGTATCTTCGAATAACAGCCTAACCTCTTTCATTTTGCCTTTGTTTTTAGTAGCAAAAATTATTTCCAAAAGTATACACCCTTCATTATAAAAAATATAGCGATATAATATTATAACCGTTATACGGCCCCAAATCCAATATAAAATTGTAATGCTTTAATTATAATCAATTTTTTTATATGGTAAAGCTTTTTTTGATATTATGTATGATAAAAAATTATTGTGGAAATTGGTTTCCCTGAAGCCCCCTTTAATTTATATTGCAATATTGGGTTAGCCGCTATAAAATATAGCCTAAAGGGCGGTGTATGCATAATGGAAAACGGGGGAAACCCAAAATTTAAAACCATTGCGGGGAATGTCCCGGAGCTGCGCTTTGCCGGGTTTTGTGGCGGGTGGCAGGAGGTACGGCTTGGGGATATATCAAAGCTTATAACAAAAGGTACCACCCCGAAACATAAATCAGGCATGCGTAATGTTAATTTTGTAAAAATAGAAAGTATCTCCGATAGTAAAATTAAACCTACAGAAAAAATCACTACCGCGGAGCACGAGGGCTATTTGCATAGGTCAAAATTAGAAGAAAACGATATACTGTTCTCTATCGCAGGGACCTTAGGCCGGGCAGCTGTTGTCAAAAAATCAATACTCCCCGCTAATACAAACCAAGCATTGGCGATAATACGGGGGTTTGATTGCGATATTTATTTTTTGTTTGCAATATTATCCGGGCACACTATAAAAAATTTTATCCGCCGAAATCTGGCAGTTGGGGCCCAGCCAAATTTGTCGTTAGGGCAAGTTAGGGGGCTTAAAATATATATAGCCCAAAAACCTGAACAGAAACGAATTGGCGAATTTTTTTGTTCGCTAGATGCCTCAATTAATTTGCTACATAAAAAAATAGATGCGCTCCAGAAATTAAAAAAAGGCTACCTGCAAAAATTGTTCCCACAATTAGGTGAGGCTGTGCCTAGCTTGCGGTTTGCAGGCTTCAGCGGGCCTTGGGAAAAGCGCAGGCTTTCAGATTATGCTGAAGAAACATATGGGGGCGGTACACCAAGGACTAACATGAAGCATTATTGGGGCGGCCCTTTGCCATGGATACAGACATCTGACATTATTGAACACAAAGTTTTCGGCGCCCAAATAAAAAAGAAGCTTACCCAAACAGGCTTACAGAACTCGGCCGCAAAACTTATCCCGGCAAATTCCATTGCTATCACAACCCGCGTTGCTGTTGGAAAGTTAGCCTTGATACCATTTGAATATGCAACAAGCCAGGATTTTTTATCTTTAAGCCGGTTAAAGGCAGATAAATTTTTCGCCATATATTCACTTTACCATATGCTTCAAAGTGAAAAAAATTCCGTTCAAGGCACCTCTATAAAAGGGCTTACCAAAAACGGGTTGTTAAATAAAATAATTGCCGTGCCCAGCCAAATTGCTGAACAAGAAGCAATCGGCAAGTTTTTTTTATTGATGGATAAAGAAATCGATATTTTATCTGAAAAATTAATACAGTTAAAAAAACTGAAACCGGCTTACCTAAAAAAAATGCTTGTATAACAAACCTAGCTTACTGCCCTCCTTGTATCCTTTTAAGGCGGGGCTTCCACCCCTGAGAAATAAAAAAAGGGGTAACCGCTAAAAATGGTTAACCCTTTACATACATATATCAATTTTTTATGCCCTATTTTTATACTGCCAATACTTAACCGCAAAATTTGTAAAAACAAAAATAACAATTGCAACAGCTACACCGATTAAAACCGTAACAAAGAGATTATTGCGGCCAGAAATATTTATGAAGAACTGGGGCATTAATAAACAGAAAAAAATAACCAGCATCGGGACCATCCTGCCTCTAAAAACACGCCCCATCATTTGTAGCCTTGATTCATCGTCGCAAAATATTTCTTCTGCAACCCCGCCTTGGGATACTGGTTTACGGAAATAACTATACCCCACATAATCCTGTATATACTCCCATCCCATATCGGAAAACATTTGCAGGTATTCTTCCCTATGTTCAAGCCTATCTTTATTATAGTCCAGCTGGTAAACAACATCTTCCGGGGTACATTTTTTAAAATGGTATATACAAAACCCTGTAACCAAAATAAATTCCCAACCGGACTTGTGCATATCCCGAAGGTATTCTTGTTCTTGCTCATATTCAAATATCGTAAAAAATTTAAATTGTTTTTTAATTCCCATTTAGCATCTCCCCCTGTGCAATTTTGTATAAACGCCTAATCCGCTGCAGCTCAATTTCTAATATTTCTATACCTAAATCAGTTATTTGATATATTTTTCGTTTTTCTTCTTCCAAGATAAACCTAATCACTTTATCCTTTTCCATTTTAGATAAGCTTCCATACATTGTACCGGGCGTAAGCTTTACCAGCCCATTTGTCATTTTCTCGACCATCTGCACTATACCATAGCCGTGGTTAGGCTTACGCAGGCATAATAAAATAAAAAATGCCGTTTCTGTCATAGGCACATACACTTTCTTAATATGCTGGTCCATAGCTTACCCCCTCCGGTTTAATTTTTAGTGCGATATATCGCAGTTCAATATATATAATATATCGCAGTACGATATATCTGTCAATGGGTTTTATTGTTAATCAAATTATAAAGCGGCCATTTTAAAAATAGCAATTCCAGCTTGGCTTGGTTGATTACAAAACACCAAGTCAAACTGGAATTGCTATTTTTTCAAAAACATCAAAGCTTTT
>JAITVM010000274.1 GCA_031285815.1 Clostridiales bacterium
TAAAAAAGATACATTATTTTTTATTATACTATTAATTTCATTTTTTTCAAAACCAACTCATGACATATTATCGAAATAAATATATAATTAGATAACGAGGGGATTGATTATGAATATAAACTATATACATGGTTTCGATATAAACGATGTTGAAAAATATGAAGGGATACAAAAATCATTATTAAATGGCGTATCTTTGAAAAATAATTTTAATATAGAAAATATAAATTATATAGCAGGCGTTGATATATCTTATTGGCAAAAAGATTCTATCCAATTCGGCGCATGCAGTATAGTAGTAATTAATTACAAAACAAAAAAGCTACTAAAAAAAGCCAGCTCCTTTGGCAAAGTAAGCCAGCCTTATATACCAGGTTATTTAGCGTTCCGTGAACTCCCGCTATTTATAAGCTGTGCAAAAAAACTGAGTTATGAACCTGATATTTTTATGTTTGACGGCAATGGGTATTTGCATGGCAACCACTTAGGCATAGCTACCCATGCCTCATTTTTTATAAATAAGCCTACAATTGGTGTGGCTAAATCTTATTATAAAATAAAAGGCGCCGATTTTATTATGCCCGGAGATAAAGTTTTTTCACACACAGATATTACTGTCAGCGGTGAAACCTACGGGCGGGCATTAAGGTCTAAAAAAGGGGCAAAGCCTATTTTTATCTCCTGCGGCAATTATATTGATTTAGATACTGCAACAAAAGTTGTTATAAATATGGTATCTAAAGAAAGCAGGGTACCAATACCAACAAGGCTTGCAGACATAGAGACGCATCAGCTAAGGAAGGAATTGTCTAACTTCACGGAGTAAACAATTATTAATTTGAAACCACCATCAAAATATGTTAACCTAGACTCATTAAATATGATAGGAGGCGTTTTTATTAAACTCACAAAATTTTTTAGAGCTTTATCTATAATAGCTTTTATAACCTGCCCTAACATTTTTATTGTTTCAGCCGCAGAGCCTGAAACTAACCTAGCCGGCATAACCCTATCGCCCTTTGGCGAGGCTGGTGTTATTAGCTACAATGATTCAACTACCGAGGAAATTGGCAGCAATTACGTTGCTTTATTTATTAACGGGTCAATTATAAAAAACTCTAACCTAGTAACCGAAAATAACCGTACATTAGTGCCCCTTCGGCTCATTAGCGAAAATTTAGGTGCCAAAGCCGGTTGGGACCCGGGCACAAAAAAAGTTACCATTGTAGATGGCAGCGTCAACATCGAATTATTTATCGGAAATACAAAAGCCACAATTAATGGTAAGGAATATACATTAGATGTAGCACCTAAAATTTTCAACAACTACACTTATGTCCCTGCCCGTTTTATAGCTGAGGCGCTAAAATCCACCGTGGATTACTTTGACGGCGGCGATGGCGGTGGCATAAAAATTTTCCCAAGGATACGGCAAGTAATGATTAGCCGGTACCCAGAAGGCGCAAAAATTATACCAAAGGAAGAAGCTATCGAAATAGTCCGGGGGGAATTGATATTGGCATATGAAAAAAAATTTGCCCCCTATACCCCGTGGCCTGGCCCTGAAATTACTGGCGAAGGCCAATTATCTGAACTTTGGGTTAAAGAAGGCGACGCCGGGTTCCTCCGCCATGCAATTACCCACTTGAAAATAACCGGGGAAAACGATAGGTACTATGTTATACCTGTTGTATTCGACTTCTGGTTAGATAAATATACCGGGGGCGTATATGTATTTTATAATGGCTATGGGATGGCCGTATGGAAATTCGACCCAAACCAAGAAGGCGCACTGGCTTTTGCCGGTTAAATAATAACTTTGGGTCTTTTTAATGTTTACGGGGCCCCCCTCAGCATAAAATTTTATCTTGATTAATAAGTTGATATGGTTTAAAATATCCTTATTACATACGGCAATATGGCTTATTTATGCTATAAATCTAATTTAGATTTTTAATTGCATTTCGTTTTGTTATATTGCGTTAGTTAGGAGGTGTAATTAATGGCATATATTATCGATGATAGCTGTATCAGCTGTGGCGCATGCGCACCTGAATGCCCTGTTGAATGTATATCTGACGGCGATTCTAAATATGTAATAGATGAAGATAAATGTATCTCTTGCGGCGCTTGTGCTTCTGTTTGCCCAGTAGATGCCCCGAAAGAAAATTAATTAGTACCTAATGCTATTTATTAAGGTAAAACTTAAATAATTATAAGAAACAGCACAAGGCGGTTATTGCTTTGTGCTGTTTCTTATAGCCCTTTTTCATGCTAGGCTTTATATATTTATAATTTAGCGCCCGCCGCCGTAAGCTTTTTTTCAGCCAAAGCCCCCATAGCCTCTGCCCTATCATCAAAAAAAACCCGTTCGCCATTTTTAAATTCCTGATAAGCTTCATGCCCTTTCCCTGCCAAAACAACCGTGTCCCCTTTTTCGGCCAATTGGACCGCCACTTTTATGGCCTCATGCCTATCGCTAATCACCCGGCACAGCTTCTTCATACCCTTTTCAATTGGCAGCCCCTGGACCATTTGAATTATAAT
>JAITVM010000116.1 GCA_031285815.1 Clostridiales bacterium
TATGAACAAAATTAATTTGTGCCGGAAAAAAGAAATATTGATACATAGGCCCCTATATGTTATTATTCTTTAAAACATTAAACAAACAGCAATTATATAGGAAGGAGTTATTTTATGCGTGAAAAAGCTATGTCAGTTCTGAAAAAATATAATAAAAGCGAGGCCCTATTAAAACACGCCTTAGCTGTTGAATCAGTAATGCGCTACATCGCAGCTGAAGCCGGTGAAGACGTTGAATATTGGGGGGCGGTAGGCCTGCTTCATGATGTGGATTATGAAATGTACCCAGATGAGCATTGCAAAAAAGCGCCTGAACTTTTAAGGGTGGCTGGATATGATGAAGATTTTATTTATTCTGTTATAAGCCATGGCCATGGGCTGTGTGTGGATGCAGAGCCAAAAAAATATATGGAGAAAGCCTTATTCACAATAGACGAGCTTACCGGCCTTATAAACGCCGCAGCTTTAATGCGCCCATCTAAATCCGTTATGGATATTGAAGTAAAAAGCGTTAAAAAGAAATTTAAGGACAAGGCTTTTGCGGCCGGGGTTAATAGGGATGTAATTTTAAATGGCTGTAAAATGCTTGGTTCGGAACTAGACGATATTATAAACAAATCCATCCTCGGCATGCGCACGGCGGCTGCTGAACTGGGGCTTTAAAATTTAATTTGGCCAGCACCGTTTTAAATTTTCTTGAATATTATAGGGTAAGAAAATTTTGAGGGCTGATATAGATGAAAAATATCGCTGTTTACGCAAGAAAATCTAAAATAACAGAAGCCTGCGACAGTATCAATAATCAAATACAGTTATGCAAACAATACGTTTGCCTGCATTTGGCGGGGCAAGAAATTAATTTTATAATTTACCAAGACGAGGGCTTTTCTGGAGGCGATACAGAGAGGCCTATGTTTTTGAAGCTCATTTCGGATATACAAAATAATTTATTAGACATGTTAATTTGCTATAGGTTAGATAGGGTCAGCCGTAATGTGGCTGATTTTTCTTCTGTTTTGAAAATCTTAGAAGGGCATAAAGTGGATTTTGTATCGATAAGCGAAAATTTTGACACCTCAACACCGATGGGCCGGGCTATGATTTATATTTCTTCTGTATTCGCACAGCTGGAGCGGGATACCATCGCCGAAAGGATATCTGATAATTTGCATGGCCTTGCAAAAAGCGGGCAAAAAAGGTACTTGCACAGTACACCACCAGAGGGCTACAATAAATTACGCAAAAAAGGCGTGGGCGGAAAGTCCTATTCTTATTTAGAGCAGGACCCGTGCGGGGCATACAAAATAAAATTTATTTTTGATAATTATTTAAAATACCATAGTTTAAGCCGCGTATCGGAGCTTTGTAAACTTAACGGCTTAAAAACAAGGCATGGCTCCGATTTCAACAAAAGCTCGGTGAAGAGGGTATTAACAAACCCTATTTATGCAATTGCCGACCACGCCATATATGAATATTTTAAAAACCTTGATGTAATTTTTGCAAACGGGGAAACGGAATTTGACGGCCAATTTGGGTTATATGTATTCGGGCGTTTCAGTAAAAAAACCAACAGCCAAAAAGATTGGGTATTAGGCATAGGCAGCCACAAAGGCATTATCCCCTCAGAAAATTTTATTAAAACCCAGAATATTATTAATAAACGGCCGGCCAATATAAATTCCAAATACGGGCTTTATAACGGGCTGCTAATTTGCGGGGCGTGCGGCGCTTATTTTAAACCAACAGCCATAAAAAACAACAAATTTTATTACGTATGCAAAACAAAAGAAAAATCCCGGCGCAAGCTATGCTGCCAAAAAAATATATGCGGCTATGAAGCCGATAAGATGATAACTTCTAAACTTAATTTTGATTTATCCGAATTAAATGGGCTGAAGGATATTTTTGAAAAAAGGGGCTACTTAAAACAAAAAATTAAATCTATAACTTGGGGACCTTCCGGCTTCTATATAGATTATATTTACCGCCCGTAGCATAATCAGATGACCACACTACTGTTAGTTTATGGGGCGACGCCCTAGTTAATTATTCTGGCCGCGGCCCAACACGTGAATTTATACGGAAACCAGACATTATCGCCCCGGGCACAGATATAATTTCTTGTTTGTCACCTACAAACAATATAAGAAGCGATGAAATAAGCCACAAAACAATAAGCTCTAATTATGTTGAACTAAGCGGGACATCAATGGCTACCCCTATAGTATCCGGCTCGATTGCCCTATTGATAGAAAAATATAAAAACTTAAAACCAGACGACATAAAGCTCATGCTAAAAAAGTCAGCTAAGGACTTAAATTACCCTCCTAACCACCAAGGTTGGGGGCTTTTAGATGTAGAAAAATTAGTAAAACAGGAGGCCGCTCATGCAAGGAAATGATACAATATATGAATTAGCGGAAGCTTTTCTTAATACCGATAGCTTAAAAAACGATTTAAACGATTCTTTCGGCCTTGTAGTAAAGGATTTGCGCCGAAAGTACCTCAGCAAGATAAACAAAGCAATCACAACCCAGAAAGCCCAATCCGCCGGCAATATGTCTCGGGAAATCAAATTATTAAATGCTATTAAGCCTTTCGCCCAGCCAGAAATGACGAACCAGCTTGATAATATTATTGAATTGATGACAAATATCCACACCGTAAAAAGCATACACAGCCAAATGATAAATGTAAAAGCAGCATCTAATGATATAAATGGCGCTACCGTAGAGTTTCAAGTTGACCCCAGTGTCAAAAAGGACGGCGTTTATGATTTCGATTATGAGGCAGGTTATATACCTAAAAACCCGCCTAACCAAAATATTTTTTTCATTTTATTTATCTTATTGCTATTTTTATAACCTAAAAAAACTTGGGGCAGAACCCCAAGTTCTTTATACATATTTAAACCCTGCAAAGCAAACCCGCTAAGTCAGTTTTCAAGTTCGCTTAGCATATATTCAACGTCAAAGCCGTTACTATAAAACTTCTTTGAGAAATGCCCAGTTTTAAGCTTGCCTTTCTTTGGCCCTGCCCCTGTTTCCATAAGCAAAGATTTCCGCTTCTCTACCGCTAATTCCCTTTGCATTTTTTTGAGCCTAGACACCCTATCAAATTCTGTCTCTTTCTTTGACACAAAACAAACCTCCTAATCCGCCAGCCGGACCGAATTAAAATTTAATCATAATCGGCAGCTTCAATAAAACATTCGAAGCCGCCCCCATTTTCCATTGAGCCATAGAACCTGTATGCGGGTTGAATAATGCTGTCTCCATAAAAATATGCCAGCTCTGCGCCATCCAAAAAAATTTTTGCGTCATGGCCATAAAAATCCGGCAGCTTCATAAACGCTTCCTCCATAGAAACCGACTTTACACTATTTAAACGTTTATATTCAGCAAAATTAACCTCTAACGAAATTATATTCCCATATTTGTCTAAAATCATTTTATTTGGAAACGAAAAATTTTTAATATTATTAAGCCTATCTATAAAATTTATACTATAAAAATCACCGCCCGAATTCACCAGGGCCTCTTCATAATTAAATATAAAATTGTTTTCATCCAAAAACTTCAATGCTGTGCCTATTATGTAGCCCTTTTGCATAGGCTCATATAATAAATCGTCATTATATTTAAAATACTTAGCAGTAGCGCCTTCTTTGTATATTTTGATTGCCCCCTTATCATCAGAAGCATAATATAAATCGCCCACGTCTGATAAATTGCCAGAAACCCCAAACCATTCTTTAATTTCTTGTGCCTGCCGGAAAGAAGTTTGTTTTGTGGCAGCTAGGTAAGTATTTATACTTGGGTAAGTTTTTTTGCTTAACTTGAATCCTACTTGGTAAACAGCCTCCAGGCTTTTATTTTCTGAAACAGCAACAGGGGCCGGTTTAATGCTTTCGGGGATATCCCTAATCGAATAAAAAATACCAAACAATAGCGAAACTAAAAACATGACAAGATTAGGTAAATATCTTTTCATGCCTAAACCACCTCCGTACTTTTTTTATAAACAGGCTTTTCTTGCAATTAAGCCACTTATATATTATTTCCAAAATAACCCTAATATATAACGTGTTATATCCAGGCACAATAAAAAAAACGGCTATAAATTTCAAAAAAATTTTGAAATTTATAGCCGCTACAAAACATTATTACTCTAACTATAGGTAAACAAGCTTTCCAATTCCTGTTCGGACATTTTATTTATAAAGTTTTCGCCCTCTTCCAAAACATCAGAAATCAAACCCCTCTTCTTTTCCTGCAGCGCTAATATCTTCTCTTCTATGCTATCTTTAGACACAACGTTAAACACGTGGACCACTTTTTCCTGGCCAATCCTATGCGCCCGGTCTGTTGCCTGGTCCATAACAGCCGTGTTCCACCATGGGTCATAATGGATAACTATATCCGCAGCAGTTAAGTTAAGCCCGGTCCCGCCAGCTTTTAAAGAAATAAGGAAAATATCCCTGCCGCCATTATTAAACTCTGTACACATATCCGACCTTATTTTAGACGGCACTGAACCGTCCAAGTAATAAAAGGGTACCCCCTTGTCATCTAAATGGGTTTTTATAACATTTAACATTTTAGTAAATTGTGAAAACAATAATATCTTATGCCCAGACTCGATGCTTTGCGAGATTAGCTCATAAACAGTTTCTAATTTGCCAGAGCCCCCGCCGTAATCTTCTATAATTATGGAAGGGTCGCAACATATTTGCCTGAGCCGGGTTATCAACGCCAATATCTTTATTTTGCTCCTATTTATTTCACCAGAGCTTTTGATTGAATCAAATTCGCCGCGGGCTTCAAAAAGGAACGCAGAATATATCCTTTTCTGCTCTTCTGTCATATCGGCATAAAGCGTACTCTCAATTTTGTCAGGCAGCTCCGTCAGCACCTCTTTTTTTGTACGCCTCAAAATAAAAGGCTTTATCCTAGACCTAAGCTGTACGGATGTGCCTTCGCCGCTTAAAATTGGTTTGGTGTATATCTTATTAAATTTAGATAAATTATATAGGTAGCCTGGCATAATAAAATCAAAAATACTCCACAGCTCCGCCAGGGAATTTTCAATAGGCGTCCCTGTAAGCGCAAACTTGGCATCCCCCTTAACAAGCTTAATCGCCTTGCTATTTTGGGTTAAAGGGTTTTTGATATACTGTGCTTCGTCAATAATTAAAAATTTAAATGATTTTTTTTTATAAGCCTTAATATCCCTTTTTAAAGTATCATAAGTTGTAATTAAAACATGTGCGGCACTATTATTTAGGGCGTCTTCCCTTTTGCCGGGCGGCCCTACTATTAGGTCAGATTTTAAGCCCGGCGCAAATTTTTCAATTTCCTTCTGCCAATTATATACCAGCGATGTTGGGCAAACTACCAAGCTTTGTTTAACCCCCTTGCCACTGCAAACATAATCTGAAATAACGCCAATGATTTGTACTGTTTTCCCAAGCCCCATATCATCAGCAAGTATACCGCCAAACCCATAGTAATCCATAGTACTAAGCCACTTAAAGCCAACCTTTTGATAAGGCCGCAATACAGAGTCAAATTGTGGCGGTATCCCTACTTCAAACTCATTATAGTT
>JAITVM010000223.1 GCA_031285815.1 Clostridiales bacterium
TAGAGGCTTTTATCCAGTTTTCGCCGCATTTGGTGATTTTAGATTTGATGCTCCCAGAAATGGATGGGTACCAGGTTTGCAGGGGGATCCGTAAACTTGCATCAACCCCGATAATTATGTTGACAGCAAAAGGCGAAACTTTTGATAAAGTTCTTGGGCTCGAACTTGGTGCGGATGATTACATGGTAAAGCCCTTTGATACTAAATAGCTTGTTGCGCGTGTAAAAGCTGTTTTGCGTAGGTTTGAGTCAAAAAATGATAGCTCGAATCAAATTTCCTTACCTGACTTAACAATAAATTATGCAAATTATACTGCGGTTTATCACGGCAAAGAATTAGGGCTGCCCCCTAAAGAATTCGAACTGCTCTATTTTTTTGCAACCCATCAAAACCAGGTGTTTACCCGGGACCAGCTTTTGGATAAAATATGGAGTTATGATTTTTTAGGGGATTCCCGTACTGTCGATGTACATGTAAAAAGGCTGCGTGAAAAAATGGCTTTTGATGATGTTTGGAGTATAAAAACTGTGTGGGGCGTAGGCTATAAATTTGAGTATTCGGGGGCAAATGTTTAAATTATTCTTGAATGGGGGCAACTCATTTGCTTAATACTATTTTTAGTAAGCAGTTTTTATCGTTTATTGGGACATTATCAATAAGTTTTTTTCTTCTTTCCATATCTTTAAGCCAAGCTTTCAAGACATATTTTGAAGGTGAAAAAGAAAGGCTGCTAAAGAACCAGGGCACATATATTAATTCGATAATCCAAAACCATATAAGGGAATACTATGATGGCGGTATTTTTGATGATGAAGAGTTTATGGCGGTACTTACCGAAGAAATAGAGAACAGGCAAAAATACTTGAATGTAGAGTTTGTTTTAGTTGATAAAGAGTTTGTAATTATAAAAGCAACTACAGATGTTATAAAATCAGTAGAGGGGGTTGTAGTACAAATCCCCGAAGTCAAGGGCCTTAGCGAGGGCAAAGCTATTTTAGTTGAAAGCGGTTTGGGCGGGCTATTTAAAGAAGGGCAGATAACCGTTGCGTCCCCTATTATGATTGACAATAAATTTTATGGGGCTGCTATAATGAGTTCGCCTACGCCTGAATTAGAAAAATCTGTTGCTGAAATTTCCCGCGTTACGTTAATTTTGTTGTTTGCGTCTGGGGCAATGGCGATGGCACTAGCCTATATTTTATCACGCTCAATTAGTAGGCCAATATATGAAATGAACGTAATTGTTAAAGAGATATCTAGTGGCGATTTTGAGAAGCGTGTGGAAATTGACTCAAAAGATGAAATTGGCCAGTTAGCAAAATCAATTAATACAATGACAGAAAGCTTGCAAGAGCAGGAGCTGCAAAGGCGCTCGTTTATAGCTAATTTGTCGCATGATTTTCGGTCCCCTTTAACATCGATGAGCGGCTTTTTACAGGCTATTTTAGATGGGACTATACCAAAAAATTCTCAAGACCGCTACATCCAAATCACATTAGAAGAAACAAACCGGCTAGCAAAACTTGCTAACGATATATTAGATATAAATAAAATACAAATGGGCGAGCTTACTTATTCTATGTTTGATGTGAATGAGCTTGTCAGGAAAACTGTAATACAAATGGAAAATCGTATAATTGAGAAAAATATTGATTTCAGTGTTTTTTTTAAGGATGAGGTATGCCTTGTCAGGGCTGACGAAGAGAAAGTCCGGAGGGTGCTGCAGAACTTATTAGATAACGCGCTTAAATTTACAGAGGCGGATGGTGCGGTTGTTATAACCACATTAAAAAAGGATAAAAAAGCTGTTGTTAGCGTAAAGGACAATGGGGTTGGGCTTACAGATGAACAAGCAAAGCATGTTTTTGACAGGTTCTATAAAGCCGACCATTCCCGTGGGAAGGATAAAGCCGGGAGTGGGTTGGGTTTATCAATAACTAAAGAGTTTATAAAGGCGCATGGGGAAAATATTAGCCTTAATTCCAAAATTGGCGAAGGTACAGAATTTATTTTTACTTTGCCGGCAATAGATGAAGATATATGAGGGGGGTTCCCCAAATATATTCAATTAGAAATCACATAGCATTCACAATACGGGATTATAATATTTTTAAGGTAGATGAGGTGCTAACCGTTTCAGGCTTAAAAATAAATTTTTTTCATTAGGATATATTCGAATGCTAATATGGTAATCGGGCAAAACCCGAATAATAAGCATAGTTTGGGGGTATTATTTTATATGCATACACCGGATGACGAATACTATGATTATAAAAATTTTGAATTTGAGCCGAATAAAAAGCCAAAAGTTTTATTAAAGATAGTATCATTAATAATTATTACTGTTTTGGCATTAACCGCAGTTTTTGGCATTGGTTATTTTATAGGTGTAAAGGGCAGGGTTGTAGCAGCTGGCAGGGAAGTAAATAAAAGCGGGGGCTATACCTTGTTAAGTACAGACAGCAGTGGGCAAATGTTACAAGGCAATACTGCTGTTAATGTAATTGACCAAGTATCTAATAGTGTAGTAAGCATAAACGCCAATGTTTTAAAAACAACACCGGAAGGTTCTTTCCCATCTATAAATGCGGGGTCTGGTATAATAATTAGCGAAGATGGGTCAAATATTTATATTGTAACAAATAACCATGTTATATCTGATGCACTCTCAATAAGCATATCGCTTGATGATAATATTCAAGTTGAAGCAAATGTCATTGGAAGGGAAACTTTATCTGATTTAGCCGTAATATCTGTTTTAAAATCAGAGTTAGAAGCTAACGGGGTTAAAGGCTATACAATCGCAAACTTTGCGGATTCTTTGGGCCTTAGGGTTGGCGAGGATGTTATTGCCATAGGCAATGCAGCTGGCGAAGGCAAAAGTGCTACTAAAGGCATAATATCTGCATTAAATAAAACTATTCAAGTAGACGGCAAGGAGCTCAATGTTTTACAGACCGATTCGGCGATTAACCCAGGGAACAGTGGCGGCGCTTTGGTCGGCATGGACGGGTTAGTAGTTGGTGTTAATACGGCTAAATATTCAAACTCTGGCAGGGAAGGTACTGACCGGGTTGAAGGGATGGGATATGCAATACCTTCTAATGAAGTTAGAAGTATAATTGAAGGCATTATCCAAATTAATAGCGAAACCCCTGAAGAAACTGAAGTTACGGTGGAAGGGGCTAAGCCGTCATTAGGCGTTGGCACTAAGATGATTACCGAAGAGCAGTATAATAGTTATGGTATACCTGTTGGGCTTTATATAACGGATGTTTATTCTAAAAGCAACGCTGAAGCGGCAGGCCTAAAAAATGGCGATGTTATAGTTAGCTATAACGGCAGGGATATAAAAACAATGGGCGATTTAAAAGATGCGCTTGATGGCACAAGGATCGGGCAAACTGTCACGATAGGGGTATACCGCGACGGGCAGCTAAAGAACATAAGTGTACAATTTACAGCTTCAAGCTGAATACGTTTAATATAGAGGTGATTTTTTATGGATGAATTTAATAATGAAAATGAAATGGGTAAACTAGAAACAAATGAAAACGAAGAATACTTTACAGAAGAAAATGTGCCGTTTGAAGGGGAAATAATTTCAAATGGCACAGAACCGGATGATGAAAAGGGTGGGCCAATTTATACGGTTAGTGAAGAAACAACAACTGGGGACATAGGCATGGGGGCCAAGCCAAAAAATAAAAAATTTATGAAAGTTATAGCCGTTGCCCTAATTGCCAGTATTTTAGGCGGTGGGTCAATTGGTATGGGTTTTGGCGCGGGTGCCGAATTAGCCAAAAATTATTTAAGGAAATCTGGCAAATCTAATTTTTCGTTCTCAGGCACCCAAAACCAGGAGGGCAGTAATATTGAGGCAGAAACAGCCAGTTCGGCTGGCGGGGCCAGTGCTGAATTTTTAGGCGGCGGGTTATCTAGTGTTGTTAAGAAAATCAAACCGTCAGTTGTTAGCATAACTACAACTTCCACTCAAGACTATTCGTTTTTTGGTTCTCAAGATATTGAAGGTGCAGGCTCCGGGATTATATTTGAAGAAGACGGCGAAAAAGTTTATATTGTTACCAATGCCCATGTAATCCAGGGGGCTAATTCTGTTGGCGTTGCTATTGGGGAGGCGGATGCTGTCCCGGCAAAACTTGTTGGTAAAGATACTGATGCGGATCTGGCCGTTATATATGTACTTAGGGCTGATTTAGAAAAAGCGGGTATAGGGGAAGTTATGCTTGCCAAATTTGGCGACAGCAAACTGCTCGAAGTTGGCGATATGGTTTTAGCTGTGGGCAATGCATTAGGCGAAGGCAGCACATCTACCTTTGGCATGGTTAGCGCATTAGATAAAATAATTAATATTGAGCAAAAAAGCTTACAGGTTATTCAGACTGATGCCGCTATAAATTTGGGCAATAGTGGCGGCGCCCTGGTTAATTTAGATGGTGAAGTTATTGGTATAAACACTGCTAAAATTTCGCAAGAGTACGCTGAAGGCATGGGGTATAGCATTAGCTCGGAAATAGCAATGCCTATAATTGAAGATATTATGAATGGCAGCGAAAAAGCGTTCCTTGGCATAAGGGGCAGGACTTTAGACGAGCAGCTGGCTTCACAATTTAGTTTGCCGCCGGCCGGGGTTTTAATTGTATCTGCAACACCTGGCTCCTGTGCTGAAAAAGCTGGCATAATAGCTAATGATATAATTACGTCTTTTAATGGCAAGACTGTTTTTACGATGGAAAACTTACAAGAGTTTCTTGGCGAATGTATAGTTGGGCAAAGTGTAGAAGTGAAAATTTTAAGGAATGGTACAGAATCTGTAGTGTTAACTGTTGTATTAGACGCATATTCTGATACAGCGTTCTGAGGATAAATATATGAAATATAAAGCTGGTCCCGGAAATTCAATCCGGGGCCAGCTTTATATTGATTACCCTGCTATGCCAAAAGGCTTGCTATATATATAGGATACCATTTACTTCCCTATATTCGTGGATATTTATACATTTATTAAGTATTGTTTCAAACTCTTCCTTTGTTTTTGCATATTTAATTTTGTTTATAAAATCTACCTTTGCCCTTTTTATTAAGAGGTTTTGAAAGGCATCGGGGTCATAATTGTCAATTATGTTAGAAATTAAAAAATCCAAAGCTTTTTCATCGAACTCGAATGGGATATAGGGCTCTATTGTATCTAAAATATTGCCAATAGTTAAACGGGTTTTTTTTTGTTGACTTAATTTATTTATATAATCAATATAACTTTCGAAATTAAAAAATATTATATTTTTAGTGGAATCAAAGTTTAACAAATCCAGCATATATTTAAGCCTCTTCAAATAGCTAGTCAATTCTTTGCGTGATATAGTGTTCTTCATAATAATCCCTCTTGGTTTATAATAAACCGCCAAATAATTATTTGAAAGCGGTATTTAGAGTACTGTAATATTTTATACAGAATTTTAATTTTAATTATGAAACTTAATACCAAAAGTAGTCAATTTATTTAAAAGCGTATACTTTAAATAAAAAATTGCCCATATTGCTTTAAGGCAATTGGGCAATATAAGGCTATATGATTACTAAAGGCACATGGTACTCTATATTTTTAGCATAAGGTTTATTTAATGCCAAATAGTATAAATCAGTGGCTTCCATTTCTTTTTTTAGGGCATTATATGAATTTTTTGTTAGTGATGTTTTAGCATTTTTTAAATTTGTTATAACAGGTGCCCCGGCTTTGTTAGTTAGTTTTGTAAGTAATGGGGCGGAATTTTTTCTAAAACCTAAAACCCTGATATAGGGCACAGAGCCATCTATTTCTAAGCGGTTAAAACTGCCTTTTTCTATACCTAGTATTATATGGAGTATGGCTCGCTGTAGTTTAGTGTAAGTATACCTCTTTGTCTTAATATTTTTTAAAATTGAAGATATGAGGAAATTAGTTTCTGCCGCTTTAATAATCCGGTTTTCCAAACCTTCTGAAATATCTAAAATTTCAGAAAAATATTTTGCTTGTTTAGTTTTTAAAATATAGTGAAACATTGTGGAAAAGTTGTCGAGCTTGTTTGGTGGCAGCCCCCCTGTGCCATAAAATAAGTTTATGGCATTCCCCGGCATAGTTTTATTAACGCTTTCGCGGTCATTATCGAAAATACGCCCCCGTACTGCCGTAGCTGAAGAAATAGGGCTACAGGCAATATCAGAGTTATATTCTGATTTATAGCGCTTTATTGTTATAGGTTCAATTTTAGAACCGGTTT